>JBKJJI010000078.1:0-6210 GCA_046598115.1 Acidimicrobiia bacterium
CGTCGGGGCGGGCGCCCGCCCCCAGGAGGCAACGCCATGACCCCCGAGCTCGCTGCGCGCACCCGAACCATCGACCCCGAGGTCAAGGCCGAGATCGACCGGTTCGAGGACGGCGCCCGCCGGTGGATCGCCGGCGAGATCGACGACGACGCGTTCCGCGTCTTCCGGCTCAACCAGGGCATCTACGGGCAGCGCCAGGGCGGCCACAACCAGATGGTCCGAGTCCGGATCCCGTACGGCCGGCTCGAGGCCGACCACCTCGACATGATCGCCCACGTCGTCGACGAGTACTCACGGGGGTGGGCGCACTTCACCACCCGCCAGAACCTCCAGTTCCACTTCGTGCAGCTCAAGCAGGTCCACGAGGTGCTGCGGCTCCTCGCCTCCGTCGGCCTCACGAGCCGGGAGGCCTGCGGCGACACCGTGCGCAACGTCGCGGGCTGCCACCTCGCCGGCGCGTGCCCGCTCGAGGTGCTCGACATCAGCGCGTGGGCCCAGGCCACCAACGACTGGTTCCTGCGCAACCCGATCAACCAGCGCCTCCCCCGGAAGTTCAAGATCAACTTCTCGGGCTGTGCGACGGACTGCGGCCAGTCGATGTTCAACGACGTCGGCGTGATCGCCGTCGGCCGACCACTCCCCGACGGCACGCTCGAGCCCGGGTTCCGCGTCTTCCTCGCGGGCGGCCTCGGCGCCAACCCGCACCCGGCCCAGGCGCTCGAGGAGTTCACGCCCCGCAGCGAGCTGCTCGCAACGATCGAGGCGACGCTGCGCGTCTTCGACCACCACGGCAACCGCGACAACAAGCTGCGGGCGCGCATGAAGTGGCTCGTCGACACGATGGGCATGGACGAGCTGCGCGAGCGGATCCTCAAGGAGCGTCGGTTCCTCATCGCCTCGTCCACGTATCCGGGTGGCATCCCCGACATCGTCACCGAGCGCGGCGACGCGCCGGCCGGCGCCGGCGACGACGTCTCTGGTGTCCCCGGGGTGCCGGTCACCTTCCTCGGCACCGCCGGGTCCGGTGCAGTCGGCTTCGAGGCGTGGGATCTGGCCAACGTGGTGCGGGGTCGGTCGAACGGCACCGTGAGTGCGTATGCCCATGCCCGGCTCGGCGACATCACCTCCGACCAGATGCGCGGCCTCGCGACGCTCTTCCGCGACCTGGAGGCAGGTGCCGGCCTCACGAATGAGGCACTCGAGCTGCGGGTCACGAACCGCCAGAACGTGGTGCTGCGTGGCCTGCGGGAGGAACAGCTCCGAGACCTGTACGAGCGCCTCCTGCAGCTCGACATGGCGACGCCCGGCGCCGAGCTCGCCCGCGACGTCGTGTCGTGCCCTGGTGCCGACACCTGCAACCTCGCGGTCACCCAGTCGCGGGGGCTCGCGTCCGACATCGACCGCGCCCTCGAGGAGGCCGGCATCGCGGAGGTCAGCGGGGTGCGGATCAACATCTCGGGCTGTACGAACAGCTGCGGCCAGCACCACACCGCCGACATCGGGTTCTTCGGGCTCGAACGCCGGGCCCACGACCGGACCGCTCCCGGCTACCAGATGCTGCTCGGCGGCCACGTCGGCGACATGGAGATCGCGTTCGGCCAGAAGGCCACGAAGCTGCCGGCCAAGGCCGCGTCCGAGGCCGTCGTGCGCGTCGTCGGTCGCTACGCCGAGGAGCGCACGGTCGGGGAGCCGTTCCAGGACTGGCTCGCGCGGGCCGGCGGGGCCAAGGAGGTCGGGACGACGCTCGCCGACCTCGACGCGTTCCCCGACCCCGCGACCGCGCCCGAGTTCTACGTCGACTTCGACGAGACGAGCCCGTATGAGAAGTCGGTCGGCGAGAGCGAGTGCGCGACGTGAGTGCCCTCCCCCAACCGCCTCTCCCCCAGCCAGTCGACGCGCGCCTCGGCCCGAACGAGCTCGCGCACGTCGCGGCCAGCCTCGAACAGGGGCCGGCGTCTGCCACGATCGCGTGGGCCGTCGAGCGATTCGGCGACGGTCTCGTCCTCGCCGCGTCGTTCCAGGACTGCGTGATGATCGACCTCGCGGCCAAGGTCGCGCCCGACCTCGACGTTGTCTTCCTCGACACCCAGTACCACTTCGCCGAGACGCTCTGGTACGTCGAGCAGGTCCGCGCCCGCTACGACTTGCGGCTGCGCGTCATCGAGCCCGACGTGCCCCGCGACGACCGGTGGCTCGCCGACCCCGACGCGTGCTGCCGGGTCCGCAAGGTCGAACCGTTGGCCCGGGCGCTGGACGGCAAGGGCGCGTGGATGAGCGGTCTGCGTCGCAGCGACGGCCCGACCCGCGCCTCGACCCCGGTGGTCGCCCACGACGCCGCTCGCGGCCTGGTGAAGGTCAACCCGATCGCCGGATGGTCCGACACCGACGTCGCCGCCTACGCCACCGAGCACGACCTCCCCGTGCATCCCTTGGCCGACAAGGGGTACGCCTCGATCGGCTGCTGGCCCTGCACCCGCCCCGTCGCCGCCGACGACGACGACCCTCGCGCCGGTCGCTGGTCCGACCACGACAAGCGCGAGTGCGGCCTCCACACCTGAGCGCCCCGCCCACGGCCTGGCCTCGGCATCGTCCACCCATCAGGGTCTGGCACCAGGGTCTGGCTCCCGGGGTCTGGCAACATCGCGACCATGCCCGTCCACGACATCGCGCAACGCGGCTTCGGTAGCGCGGCGGAGATCTACGAGCGCTCGCGTCCGAGCTATCCCCCCGACGTCGTCGCCTGGCTCGTCGAGCACTGCCGCGTCGCGGAGGACGCTCGGGTGTGCGACCTCGCAGCCGGGACCGGCAAGCTCACCCGGCTGCTGGAGCCGACCGGCGCCCGACTCGTCGCGGTCGAGCCCGTCGACGGGATGGCGGCGGTGCTGCGCCGGACTTCGCCCGATGTCGACGTGCTCGCGGCAACCGCCGAGGCGCTCCCGTTCTCGGACTGGGCCCTCGACGCGGTCACCATCGCCCAGGCGTTCCACTGGTTCGACGCCGAGACGACACTCCCCGAGCTGCGCCGCGCGCTGCGCCCGGGCGGGCGGCTCGGGCTGGTGTGGAACGCACGCGACCGGTCGGTCGACTGGGTCGATGCGCTCTGGTCGATCATGGACCGGGTCGAGAAGCGCGCGCCGTGGCGCGACCACGAGCACTGGCGTGAGTCGGCATTCGTCGCCGAGCGATGGTTCGGCCCGCTCCACGAGGCGACGTTCCACCACGAGCAGGTGCTCGACGCCGACGGGGTCGTCGCGCGGTTCGCGGGGGTGAGCCACCTCGCCGTGCTCCCCGACGCCGAGCGCGGTGCCTACCTCGACGAGGTACGCGACGTCCTGGCGACGCACCCCGCGGTGGCCGGTCGGACGGAGTTCGCGATCCCGTATCGCGTCGACGCCTACTGGTGCGAGCGCGTCGCATGACGCGGACCCTCCGGACCCGCGTTGCGGTCGGCGCGGGACGGGCCACCGGATGGCTCTCGCGTGCCACGGGACGCGGACAGGGCGCGACCATCAGCGGACGGGTGATGAACCTGATCGCACCCGACCTCCTCGAGCAGCTCGCCGCAGGGCACCGCGTCACGCTCATCTCGGCGACGAACGGGAAGACGACCACGACGCGGTTCCTCGCGGCGGCACTCGGCGCCGCGGGCTACACCCTCGTCACCAATTCCACCGGCGCCAACCTCACCTCCGGGATTGCACCGACGCTCGCGCGCGCGGATGCTCCCGGCGACGCGGTACTCGAGGTCGACGAGCGGGTCCTCCCCAAGGTCGTGGACCCACTCGGCGCCCGCCTGCTCGTGTTCGGCAACCTCAGCCGCGACCAGCTCGACCGCTACGGAGAGGTCCACGCCGTCGGCGACGCGTGGCGGCGGGTCACGACCGCACACCCCGACCTCGCCGTCATCGCCAACGCATCGGATCCTCACGTGGTCTGGGCGGCGCAGCCCGCCGACGTGACGTGGGTCGCGCTCGGGCTCGGCTGGCGCCAGGACGCCGCGACCTGCCCCTCGTGCGGCGCGCTCCTCCACTGGGACGACACGCGCTTCGACTGCCTCACATCGTCAGGCGGATGTGGGTTCGCCCAGCCCGAGGCGCCACATCACCTCGACGGCGACGTGCTGGTCCTCGGTGGCGACGGCAGCGAGCGCCGCGTGCCACTGGAACTGGCGCTGCCCGGACGTTGGAACCTCGCGAACGCCGCGCTCGCAGTGGTCGCGGCCGTGCACCTCGGCGTGACACCCGAAGACGCCGCGGCAGCAGCGGGAACGGTCACGACCGTGGCGGGGCGGTACATGCGCGTCCCCCTCGGTGACGGTCGCTCGGCACGGGTCCTCCTCGCGAAGAACCCGGCAGGTTGGAGCGAGGTGCTCCACCACCTCGCCGGGACGGGGAGCCCCGTCGTGATCGCGGTGAACGCCCGAATCGCCGACGGGAAGGACCCGTCGTGGCTCTGGGACGTCCCCTACGAGCTGCTCCACGACCGCCAGGCGGCCGCCGCCGGGGAACGCTTCCTCGACGTCGCCGTGCGCCTGCGCTACGCGGGCGTCGAGCACGTCGTCGAGCCGGACGCGCTCGCGGCGGCTCGTGCGCTCCCGGGCGACGACGTCCACATCGTCGCGTCGTACACCCAGTTCTCGGCGCTCTACCGCCGCCACGGGAATGCCAGATGAGAGGTGGCCGATGACGTCGATTTCGGGCGGGCCCACGTCGGCGGTGCGGGTCGGCCTCGTCTACCCCGAGCTGCTCGGCACCTACGGCGACCGCGGCAACGCCGTGGTGCTCGTGCAGCGTTGCGTCTGGCGGGGCATCCCCGCCGAGCTCGTCGAGATCGAAGCCGGCGCCGCCATCCCCGCCGACCTCGACATCTACCTCTTCGGCGGTGGCGAGGACGACCCCCAGCTCATGGCCGCCGACGGCATGCGCGCGTCCCGCGCCGCCATCGACCGCGCACGCGCCGGCGGTGCCGCGGTGCTCGCGGTCTGTGCCGGCTTCCAGCTGATCGGGCACCGCTACGAGACCGCCGACGGTGTCGTGCTCGACGGCATCGGCCTCGTCGACATGGCGACCCGCCCCGGCCCCGACCGCCTCATCGGCGAGGTGGTGGTCGCGCCGACGGCGTCGGCGCAGTGGGGTCCGTCGGGCCCACCACCGATCCTCACCGGCTTCGAGAACCACGGCGGCCGCACCACGCTCGCCCCCGGGGTGGAGCCCTTGGGCGTCGTCGTCACCGGTGGCGGGAACGGCGACGGCTCCGGTGTCGACGGGGTCCTGGCCGAGCGGCTCGTCGGCACCTACCTCCACGGCCCGGTGCTGCCCCGGAACCCCGCGCTCGCCGACCGACTCCTCGAATGGGTGGCCGGTCCACTCCCGCCGCTCGACTCGCCACTCGAGGACCGCCTCCACGACGAACGGGTGCTCGCCGGGAGTGCACGCGGGCTGCGGCGCTGGTTGCAGGCCCGTTCCCTGGCGCGGGGCTGACCGGCAGCCGTGGCGGCGAGGCTCTGCGGAGTTCGCACGCGACGCACCGCAGGTGCGCCCGATCGCGATGGTCCTCGTCTCGGCAGTCAGCGCCCCACGGCGCGTGCAGCGCGGGCGGCGCTCCCGGCTGTGATTCGTGGTCGGAGCGCAGCCGAGGCCACGAGCACGAGCGCCAGCCCGTAGACCGCCCACACGAACGCCCCGATCTCGAGCCGGTCCGCGAGCTCGCGGGAGTTGGTGATCAGGAGGAGTGCGGCGACGGCCAGACCGAGCGCGCGTGCGGGGAGGAACCGGATCACCCAGGCCGCGAGCGGCGCCGCGAGGACACCGCCGCCCAACATCGCGGCCACCACCGCCAGGTCGAGATCCGCGCCCCCCAGCGAGGCGACCAGCGAGACCGCCGATACGGTGGCCACCGCGACCTCCGCAGTGTTCGTGGATCCGATCGCGAATCTCGGAGCCAGCCCCTTGTGCAGGAGGAACGGTGTCACGATGGGACCCCACGCACCCACGAGTCCGTTCGTGACACCCCCGGCCGCCGCCGCCGCCTTGACACCACGTTCGTCGAACGCGAGCGCTTCGCCCACCGGTGCGGTCCCGTTGCCCGCGCCATCGGGAGTGAGGGGGAGCGGTCGGCTGAAGCGGACGAGGATCCGGAGACCCACGAGCAGCAGGAGCGCGCTGAGCACCGGCTTGATGCTGTCCCCGTCCACATTCGTGAGCACCGTCA
>JBKJJI010000254.1:0-6388 GCA_046598115.1 Acidimicrobiia bacterium
CTCCAGGAACGGGAGCACGAAGCCACCGATGCACGCGTCGACGTGACAGCCGGCACCTGCTTCGGCCGCCAGTGCAGCCAGGTCCGAGACGGGATCCATGATCCCGTACGGGTACGAGAACGCGGACGCCACGACGACCGCGGTCTCGGGGCCGATGAGGTCGGCGGCGGCGCGCGCGTCGGCGCGGTAGTCGTCGGCGAGGGGGACGCGCACCACGTCGAGGTCGAAGTAGTGCGCAGCCTTGGCGTAGGCCGGATGCGCCGAGACCGGCGCGACGATCGTGGGCCGTTCGACGCCACGCGCCTTCGCGCGCTCGCGGTTGACGAGCATCGACATCAGGATCGACTCGGTGCCACCGGAGGTCATGGCGCCGCCACCGCCCGATGGCACGTTGAGCAGTGCACCGACATGCTCCACGACGTCGGACTCGAGCGCGGCGAGCTCGGGGAACTTGAACGGGTTGAGCGCGTTGCCGAACACGTAGCGGCGGTGGACCTCGAGCATCAGCTCCTCGAGATCGTCGCGTCCGGTCGGGTACACGAGCCCGAAGAGCCGCGAGCCGTGGACGTCGGGCTCCCGCGCCTGGCGGGCGTCGAGGTCGGCGAGGATCGACGCCCCGTCCGTCCCTGCGGGGTCGATCACGGGAGCAGCGTGTCGGGGAGCGGATGCCGGTAGAGCGCAGCTGCGTTCTCGTGCGTCATCATCCGCAGCTCGTCGACGGGGATGTGGCCCCAGCACTCCGCGATGACCGACTGCGTGTCGGGCCACGTTCCGTCGCCGTGGGGGTAGTCGACCTCGACCATGATGTTCTCCACACCGATGGCGCCCCGGGTCTCGATCGTCGACGGGTCGTCGATCGTGCAGAACCAGAAGTTCCGGCGCAGCACGTCGGCCGGGCGCAGACCCCCGAAGCCGTCGAGGGCGTACCCGGAGCGGTCGACGATGTTGTCGAGGCGGTCGATGAGCATCGCGACCCATCCGATGCCGCCCTCGGACATCGCGACCTTCAGCTCCGGGAACCGCACCGGCCAGCCCGACCAGATCCACTCCGCGCACGCGGTGAGCGAGAGCTGGCCGAAGAGCGTCGCGCCGAGCTGCACCGGGGGGCAGCCCGCCGGGAAGTCGGCCATCCCGGACGAGCCGACGTGCAGGCTGATCACCGTGTCGGTCTCGGCGCACGCGCGGATGACCGGCTCCCAGTAGTCGTCGAAGATCGACGGGAAGCCGATGCGGTGGGGCCGCTCGGGGAGCGAGACGGTCGTGAACCCGCGCGCCGCGTTCCGGCGGATCTCCTCGGCGCCGAGCTCGGGATCCGCGAGGTCGGTGATCCCGAGCGGGATGAACCGCTCCGGATGCGGGCCCCACCACTCCTCGGCCATCCAGTCGTTCCATGCGCGGGTGACCGCGTGCCCGAGCTCCCGGTCGGGGGTCTGGGAGTACACGCGACCACAGAACCCGGTGATCATCGAGGGAAAGTTGAGGGACGCCCAGATCCCACCCACGTCCATGTCGCGCACGCGTGCGTGCGGGTCGTAGCAGCCGGGGCGCATCTGGTCGAAACGGAACGGCTCGATCTTCACCGTCTCGGGCCGGCGGCCGGCGACGGCGTTCTGGCCGACCTGGAAGTGCCGCTCCCCCTCGAACTCCCAGACCTCGTGACCCTGGTCGGTCACGACGACCTTGGGTGCGCGCTCCTGGAGCGCGGCCGGGAGCCGGCCCTCGAACATGCGCGGCGGTTCGACGAGATGGTCGTCGACGGAGATCACCGTGTAGCCGACGTCGCGGGGCTCCGGTTCGGGGAGGAACAGGTCGGGTGGGAGCTGCGGAGGGTCGGTCGTCGTGGCCATGGGGCCAATCTACGGTGCGACGGGCTCCGGGCGCCTGGGGGTGAGGTCGTTGCAGGCCGCACAGACCGACTCGGGGATCACGCCGACCCGCATGAGCAGGGCGAAGACCTTGCACCCGATGCAGTATCCGAAGGCCGACTCCAGCGTGGCGGCGAACACGAGCACGCCCAGCACCACCGAGGCGGCGTCGTTCGCGCCCGCGAGGTGCAGCACGAGCGCCGACACCGAGAACACTGCGCCGACGCCCTGCGCGAACTGCTTCGGGGGCCCGGGCACGATCCTGGGCTCGATCGTCAGGCTCGGGGTGAGCACCCGAGTGACGAGCAGCCCGAGCGGGCTGAAGCGGGGACCGGCGGCGACGCGGGCGAGGAACCCGTACGCGAGGGGGACGAGCATCCACCACTGGCCCAGCGCCAGGACCGCGACCGCCATCAGGACCACGCCGGCGGCGACGAGTCGCGCGGAGACCTCGTTCACGGTCTCCGGGAAGGCGGTGACGCGGCGGCGGGCAGGAGCGGTGATCGTGGCCACGGGTCCACGGTACGCGGTAAAACCCGACCCGGCAAGTCGTATTTAGGAACCCCAGCGATTCCGGTCCTGCGTCTCTCACCCCGCCATGGGCGGGTGCGAGACGCATCATCGGGCGGGGTCGAGCGGGCGGGGTCGAGCCGGGCGGGGTCGAGCGGGCGACGGCGTCGCGCTCAGCCGGTGCGATAGAGCTCGTCGTAGTCCTTGTACACAGGTTCGCCGTCGACGAGCTCGAGCATCTGCTGCGCCCACTGCTGGGTCTCGGGGCGCTCGTTGTTGCGGGCTGCCTCCTCCACCGCGGGCACGTCGGGATCGACCGAGGCGAACTCGGCCACGATCAGGTACTCGCCCTCGCGCTCGCGATCGCTGAGGAGATGCGTCCCGATGTAGCCCATGATGTCGGCGTCCGCCTGCTGGCAGTCCCACGCCACGAGCGCCTCCACGAGCTTGTCGGGGTCCGAGCAGCGGACAGCGATCGTCTGGGTGAACTTGATGCTCATGGTGCCCCTCCTGCGCGCGACGCGGCGAAGCGCCGCTGGACCTCCGACATGCCCTCGAGATCGAACGTACCGGGCCAGCCGAGCTCCTCGGCTTCCTCCGACTTCGATGGGATATGCAGCACCTCGCGGACCTCGTCGATCGGGTGCGCCGCGAGCGCGTCGTAGTCGACGTCGAACAGGTCGGTGCCGTACCGCTCGCAGACCACCTTGCCCCGGCGGATGGCGTCGGCGACGCGCGCACCCATCCCCGGCGCCCGGATCGCAGGTTCCCGGACGTCGCGCTCGAAGAAGCCGGTCTCGGCGATGTACCCGGTCTCGAACAACCCGATCAGCGTGGCGAGCCACGCGAACCCCTTGGGGTCCGGGTCGGCCCGGCCGATCAACGCGAACACCTCGAGCTCGCCGCGGAGGTTGGTCCCATAGTCCGCGACCACGTGGACGAAATCGTGCTGGGCGAGGTACCGAGGAGCCCCGCCCGGAGACCCCGGCAACCCGAAGCCACGCCCGTCGTACATCGACCACGCTCCATGCCCGAGCGACCCGACGGGGAGCTCCTCGTAGCCGCGCCAACGCGCCTCGAGCTCCTCGTCCACCTCCGCAGCGGCGAACGCGCCCGTCGACGGCTGGATGTCGGGTCGGGCGTCGTAGTCGGTGGCGCGGACGTTGTCGACGAACCCACTGCGCTGCAGGTCCAACCACGCGAGACCGTGCGCACCCTGGGCGTATCGACGCGCGACCCGCACGAAGCTGTCCTTGATCCCGAGCGCGTCCGCGCATCGCGCGACACGCAGTGCGACGTCGGGCGGCAGCGGCCGGAGGACGAGCTCTCCGAGGACCATGTGGTGCACGATGCGCTGGCGGTACGCCTGGTCGTGGGGTTCGAGCACACGAGCGAGCTCGTCGGGGCCGAGCGGCGCGAGCTCCGTGTAGTCGATCAGCACACCGGTGAGCGCCGACGTCACCGCGCCGAGCAGCGTCGCCTGGACGTCGGTGATCCCCTCGGCCGGAGCGATCGCGGTCGCGATCCCTCGGGCGACGAGGTGGACCTCCTCGGCGTCGGGTCGTTCCAGTGGCTCCAACGGCTCCGCCAACGGTCGATCTCTGCGGCTGATCGCACTGCCCGGACCCGGTCATGATGGCCCGTCCGCGTCAAGGACTGCCACCCTCGAGCGGCAGGATCTGGTGACGGTGTCGGCCCGTCGCCGGGTCGGAGTCGGGCCGCATCAACCTCCGAGGGCATCCTGCCCACCGACCGCGGTGACGCCGCCGTCGACGACGATCGCGGCCCCGGTCACGTACGCCGACTCCTCCGACAGCAGGAACCGGACCACACGCGCCACGTCGTCGGGCTGGGCCAGCCGACCGAGCGGGATCTTCTGCTCGAACGACGCCCTGGCTTCGGGCGTGCCGATCGTCGGCGCCAGCATCGGCGTCTCGACGTATCCCGGGCACACCGCGTTGGCGCGGATGCCGTCGGGGCCGAGGCGGTGCGCGAGCGATCGGGTCAGGCCGATGAGTCCGTGCTTCGACGCCACGTAGGAAGGGATGAAGCCGTGGCCGATGAGCCCTTCGATCGACGAGATCCCGACGATCGCCGATCCCGGCCCGGCGTCGCGGAACGACGGCATGAGCGCGCTGACGACCACGGCCTCGGCGCGGAGGTTCACGGCGAGCACGAGGTCCCACGTGTCGAGGTCGACGACGTCGTCGAGGGCGGGTCGTACGGTGCCGGCGGCATGGACGAGCCCGCCGATCGCTCCGATCCCGTCGAGCGAGGTCGCGACCGCTGCAGCGACCAACTCCTGGTCCGTCACGTCGAGACCGACGCCGAGCGCCGGTACCCCGAGCTCGGCGCACGCCGCCGCGGTCGCCCTGGCGCCGTCGGCATCGAGGTCCCACGCCGCCACGGCACGGCCCACCTCGGCGAGCGCGACGCAGCACGCTCGCCCGATCCCCGACGCACCTCCGGTGACGACCACGCCGGTCGCCGGCGATCCGAGTCCTTGCTGTGCCATGGGGTCACGCTCCTCGTCCGCGTCGTCGGGACCGACGGCGCCGTGCCATTCTGGAACGGACGAGGAGATGCATGTGGACGCGAACCAGGCAGCGGAGCTCGTCGAGAGCGGTGCACTCGACCTCCTCGATGGGGATCTCTATGCCGGCGACCCCGAGCCCGTCTACTCCTACCTCCGGTCGAAGCGTCCCGTGTACTGGGATACCACGAACGAGCTGTTCGGTGTCAGCCGGTATCGCGACATCGTGGCGATCGAGAAGGACGCCGCGACCTGGGTGAACTCGGGTGGGTACCGCCCCAACATCGACGCCGACGCCTCGATCATCGGACTCGACGATCCCGTGCACACGGAGCGCCGTCGGCTCGTGTCGCGTCGCTTCACGCCGCGTGCAGTGACCTCGCACGCCGAGCGGGTCCGCACCCAGGTCGACTCCCTCATCGACGCCGTCGCCCCGAAGGGCTCGGCCGAGGTCGTCGCCGAGCTCGCGGCGCCGCTGCCGGCCCGGATGATCGGTCATCTCCTCGGCTTCCCCCCGGACGCGACCGACGATCTCGTGCGCTGGTCGTCCACCACCATCGCCCTCGGCGGCGGGCCCCGGTACTTCACCGACGAGGGGATCCTCGCCGCCGCAGAGTTCGGCGGCGCCGCACTCGGCGTGGCAGCCGAGCGCCGCGGTTGTCCCGCCGACGACCTGATGTCGGTGTGGACCCAGGCCGAGGTCGGCGGCTGCCCGCTCTCGGAGGACGACCTCGCCAGCGACGCGCTCCTGCTCCTCGACGGCGGCGCCGAGACCACGCGCACCGTCATCGCGAACGGGATCGACGCGTTCATCCACCATCCCGACCAGCGCGAGCTGCTGCGACGGGAGCCCGGGCGCGTGACCGTCGCGGTGGAGGAGCTGATCCGCTGGACCACGCCCGTGCTCAACATGTGCCGCGTCGCCGCACGCGACACCTCGATCGGCGACGTCGACGTGAAGGAAGGTCAGCAGGTCGTCCTCATGTACAGCGCCGCGAACCGCGACGAGGACGTGTTCGAGGACCCCCAGCGCTTCGACGTGACCCGCGACCCGAACCCCCACATCGCGTTCGGGTTCGGGACCCACTTCTGCCTCGGCACGTCGCTCGCGCGCCTCGAGCTGCGCATCATGTTCGAGCAGCTCGTGACTCGGCTCGACGACTGGGCGTACGCCGACGACGTCGGGCCACGCCGGCTCCCGAACGCGTTCGTGCGGGGCATCACCGAGTTCCCGATCACCTTCTCCGCGATCGCCTGATACCTGACTTCGGGGCGTGGGCCGCGCCCTCTACTCGAACCGGGCGCCCATCTCGCGCAGCATGTCGAGCATCCGCTCGGGCGCGTCGGGCGCCGGCTCGCCCGGCACATAGCGCACCGACGCGAGGGCGCCGGTGTAGGCGAAGGTCCCGTACCGCTCGTAGATCTCCCACGAGACGGGCGAGCGGCGGTCGATGCCCACGTCGATCCCCTCGAACGGCGC
>JBKJJI010000033.1:0-3227 GCA_046598115.1 Acidimicrobiia bacterium
CGGATCGTGACGCAGTGGCCACACTCGATGTCGACGTACCGGGAGTGGACGTCGCGCCCCGACGACGACGCGTTCGCCGTCGGCGGCCGCACGAACGGGTTCTGACCCCGGGTCCGGTCAGGCTCGCTCCAGCACCCGGGTCGCGAGTGCCACGAGCACCGGCTGGGCGACGACGGATCGGTCGTCGTCGCTCTTGGTGAGTGCGGCGGTGACCTGCACGAAGGTCCGGCCGTCGAGCACTTGGAGGTACGCCTCGCCGAGGAACTCGTCCATCGCGTAGTAGGCGCGGTCCCCGAGACCCTCGACCACGACCGGCGGTGGGCTGTCGATGTCGCGGAGGGTCGTTCGCAGCGCTCGGAGGGTGCGGCGGAACGCGAGCTTGGCGCTGCCCTTGTGAGCGATGCGGACCGTGACGAATCGGACGAGGCCGGTTCCCGTGTAGCCGCAGGTCTTCCCGGTTCCGGCCGAGTACGCGTCGCCGGCACCGAACTCGGACGCAAAGGTGACGCTGAGCTCGTCGGTCGTGATCAGGGCGCAGACGGGCGTCGGCTTCGAGTCAGTCGTGCCTGCCGCGAGCGGGGGACCGGCGAAGGTCACCGCCGCCATGGCCACGGCCGCCAGCGCTCCGACCGCCAGGTGTGCAGGTCGCCGCTGTCGATCCATGCGACGGCTCAGCGAGGGTCGAGCGCGACGACGGGGATCGTGCGTTCCGTGCGCGACTGGTACGCGTCGTACTGGCCCTTGTTGACCTCATTCGCGAGCTTCCAGAGCCGAGCGCGTTCGTCGCCCTCGACCACCCGGGCCCGCACGGGGAACCGGTCACGGCCGATCTGGATCTCCACCTCGGGCTGCGCCACGACGTTGTGGAACCAGCCCGGACTGGTGGGCGCGCCGCCGTTCGACGCGACCACGACGCGCGTCTCGCCGTCGGTGACGTAGAGCAGCGCAGAGGTGCGCGGTGTGCCGGTCTTGCGTCCGACGGTCCGCAGCAACAGCATCGGCCGGCCACCGAGGCTCGCGCCGATCCGGCCGTCGGTGCGCTCGTAGAGGAACTGGTGCAGCACGAGGGTCTTGCCCATCAGGCGCTCGACGAGTGGATGCATCCCGCGACCCTACGTCCTCGACGAATGTTTTGGCGTCGCTGAGGGGTGCTGGAGACCAACCCAGCGACGCCAAAAGCGGGGTTTGGGTGGCTACAGCTCGCCGCGGGCGAGCAGGTCGACGGGGTCCTGCATGCGGACCATGCCGAGGTAGCCGCCGCCGCGCGGGATGCTGTCGTGCATCGCGTACCCGAGCAGCTCCTGTGCTCGGCGCGGCAGTGTGCGTGCGACCTCGGGCGGCGTCGACAGCAGGTTGTTCTCCTCGGTGCGCAGCCACCCGAGGCAGTAGGAGAGGTGCGCGCCCCGCCGCGGGATGTTGGTGGAGTTCGAACCGCCCGCGTGGATCGTGCCGCCCGAGTACACGACCGCGGAACCCGCCGGCATCTCCGCGTACGCGATCTCGTCGAGCTCGGGCTGGCGGGCCGCCATCTGCTCGGCGGGCGTGAGGTTGCGCTCGGCCCAGCGGTGGCTGCCGGGGACGATGCGGGTCGCGCCGTTCTCCTTGGTGAAGTCGACGAACGCGATCACCGACGCCACCTGTACCTCCGGGTGTGGCTGGGGAAGATCGCTCCACACGGCCTCGTCGCGATGGAGCCACTGCTCCTCGGAGCCCGGGCCGCGCTGGAGGAGGTGGCCGAGATTGAGCTGGTAGCTCGCGCACGACGGGAGGAGCACCCGGTCGCAGAGGGCGAGCAGCAGGGGATGACACATCACATCGGTGGCGAACGTGCGGGAGATGCCCGGGACACCCGCGACCTGCTTGGTGTACCGGCCGTGGAACGCCGACATCACGGGGTTGAAGTAGGCCTCGTCGGGGTCCGCGGCGTCAATCGCCGCGCCGACCTCGTCGTTCACCCGGGCCACCACGTCGGCGGGGAGCAGCCCCTCGACGACGGCCGCGCCGTCGCGTTCCAGCGCGGCAGCGACCCGGTCGGGATCTGCCGATGCGGAGAACCGTTCCACGGTCGCGGTCATGAAGCAGATCGTAGCGACGTCGGCGGCCCGTCGCCCTCGAGTGCGCGACCATGGACCGATGCGCCCGTACGAACGCTCGCCGCTCCCCGTCCCCGCCGCCGCCGTCGACGCGGTGTGCACCAACTTCCACATGATGACCCGCATCGCGGACGCCACCGGCACCCCGCTCGACGAGATGACGGACGGGCCGTCGTCGGAGCTCCGCGCCTCGCTCGGACTCGACGACCTGGTGAGTGCTCGGCGAGCGGCCGACCGGCAGTGACGACCCCGAGCGCGGCTGGCGCGCTGGCCCGCACGATCCCCAAGGCAGAGCTGCACCTGCACATCGAGGGCACGCTCGAGCCGGAGCTGATGTTCGAGCTCGCGTCCCGCAACGGGGTCCAGCTCCCGTACGACGACGTGGATGCAGTCCGCGCTGCGTACGTCTTCGACGATCTCCAGTCCTTCCTCGACCTCTACTACGCGGGCTGCGACGTGCTGCGCACCGAGCAGGACTTCTTCGACCTCACGCACGCCTATCTCGAGCGGGCCGCGGCCGACCACGTGCGCCACGCGGAGATCTTCTTCGACCCGCAGACCCACACCGATCACGGCGTCGCCTTCGCGACCGTGGTGCGCGGCATCAGCCGGGCCTTGCGGGCAGGTGAGCGCGACCTCGGGATCTCCTGGCGCCTCATCTGCTGCTTCCTGCGCGACCAGAGCGCCGACGCCGCGATGGCGACGCTGGAGCGTGCCCTCGAGCACCGCGACGTCATCACCGCGGTCGGGCTCGACTCGGCGGAGGCGGGGAACCCGCCGGAGAAGTTCCATACGGTGTTCGAGCGGGCGCACGCCGAGGGGCTGATGACGGTCGCGCACGCGGGCGAGGAAGGTCCGCCCGACTACATCCGTCAGGCGCTCGACATCCTCGGGGTCGCCCGGATCGACCATGGCGTCCGCTGCGTGGAGGACGACCTGCTCGTCGAGCGGCTCGTCGCCGAGCAGGTGCCGCTCACGGTCTGTCCGTTGTCGAACGTGAAGCTCCGCGTGTTCGACACGATCGCTGACCACAACCTCGCGACGATGCTGCGCCGGGGACTGCTGGTCACCGTGAACTCCGACGACCCGGCGTACTTCGGCGGCTACGTCGCCGACAACTACGTCGCGGTGACC
>JBKJJI010000089.1:0-8994 GCA_046598115.1 Acidimicrobiia bacterium
GCCCCATGTTCCACGTGAAACACCCGACCGCCAGTTCCGTCCGAGGCACCGATGTTCCACGTGAAACACCCGACCGCCAGTTCCGTCCGAGGCACCGATGTTCCACGTGAAACACGCCACTCCGCGGCGACCCGACCCGGCCACGGGGGGGGTCCACGCGAAACGCCGCCCCGCCAACCAGCGAGCTCTAGCGACGAGGTGCGCGGACATCCCGGGCTACCGGGCGCGCGCCGGCGACGCCACGAGCCGACCGAGGAACGGCCGCGAGGAGCGCCGCGTCGACGGACGCCGGCGGGCCCCGGAGCAGCTCTTGCAGACCGACCCTCCGAGAGGGCGCACGAGGTGCCGGCGACCCTCGGGAGTCGCGCCGGAGTGAGTCGAGACCCGGGCCTCTCGGGCCCGAGCCGCAGGCGAGCAGGGGCTCGGACCACGGGAGGCGCCCCGAGGGACGACGGGGCCGACACGCGACCGGACGCAGACCCGGAGGCGCGACCCGGATGCAGGACCGAGGGGCGCCACCCGTTGATGCGACCCGGGGGGACCCGGCGGGGGACACCACCGACCGAGCCGATCGCGCGAGCGAGGAACCGCGCGACTTGACGCACCCCGATCCACCGACGACGATGCCATCCGATCGATCGAGGAGCACCCCAACCCGATGGCCAAGCAGAAGCGCGGCGCACGCGAGCGGCGTCGGCACCAGGAGCTCCGAGAAGGCGACGAGATTCCCACGAACAACACTGGTGTAATTCCGTTGACTGACGTATCCTCTCATAGACATGAGCCTCAACTCGAGGTCGAGGCAGCCGCGCCTGCCGATGCAGTCGACGAGACGGAGACGGTGGTGGCCCCCACACAGGTCCGCGTGAACCGCGGCGCGCCCGACGGGCTGCCCGACAGCCCGATCCTCGATCCCGAGTCCCTCCCCGCCGCGGCCGAGGGCGACGGACGTCCCCTGGTGCTGCCCGCCGTCCTCGCGATCGCGAACCAGAAGGGCGGGGTCGGCAAGACCACGACGGCGGTCAACCTCAGCGCCGCGCTCGCCGAGCTCGACTACCGGGTGCTCGTCATCGACCTCGACCCACAGGGCAACGCGACCACCGGGCTCGGCCTGAACCCCCGCGACGTCAACGCATCGATCTACGACGTCCTGCTCCAATCGGTCCCGCTCGAGGACTGCGTGGAGCCCACGGCGATCAAGAACCTGTTCGTCGTCCCCGCGACCATCGATCTCGCCGGCGCGGAGATCGAGCTGGTGCCGCAGATCAGCCGTGAGCTCAAGCTCAAGAAGGCGATCGACGCCGTCCGCGACCAGTACGACCTCGTGGTGATCGACTGTCCGCCGTCGCTCGGGCTCCTCACCGTGAACGGGCTCGCGGCCGCCGACGGCGTGGTGGTGCCGATCCAGTGCGAGTACTACGCGCTCGAAGGCCTCGGCCAGCTGCTCCGCAACGTCTCGCTGGTGCAGGCGAACCTGAACACCGAGCTCGACGTGCACGGGATCATCCTCACGATGTACGACGCCCGCACGAAGCTGGCCGACCAGGTCGAGTCCGAGGTCCGCGGCTACTTCGGGCCGAAGGTCTACAAGACCGTCGTTCCGCGGACGGTGCGGCTCTCGGAGGCCCCGTCGTTCGGGCAGCCGATCATCGTGTTCGACTCGACGTCGCGGGGGGCCAAGGCCTACCGCGCGCTGGCGAAAGAGGTGAGTCGTGGCGCGTCAAGGCGGACTGGGTAAGGGCCTCGGTGCCCTGATCCCCCAGGGTGCTGCCGAGCACCGCACCCCGGCCGGGACCGGGTATCGGGAGATCCCGATCGCGTCGATCCAACCCAACCAGTACCAGCCGCGCGACGTCTTCGACGAGGAGGCGCTCGGTGCGCTCGCCGACTCGATCCGCGAGGTCGGCCTCCTGCAGCCCGTCCTGGTGCGCCCGGCCGGCGACGGCTTCGAGCTGATCGCAGGGGAGCGGCGTTGGCGCGCGGCCCGGCGGGTCGGTCTCCAGGTCATCCCCGCGCTCGTGCGTGAGACCGACGACAACACCGCACTCGAGCAGGCGCTCGTCGAGAACCTCCAGCGCGACGACCTCAACCCGCTGGAGGAGGCGTCGGCGTACCAGCAGCTCATCGAGGACTTCCACCTCACCCACGAGCAGGTCGCGGCGCGCATGGGCAAGAGTCGCGCCGCGGTGTCGAACACGCTCCGGCTGCTCCAGCTTCCCCCCTCGATCCAGAAGGCCGTGCGTGAGCGCCAGATCGGGATGGGGCACGCCCGCGCGATCCTCGGGACCCCCGACCGCGCGTTCCAGGAAGCGCTCGCCAAGCGGGTCGTCAAGGAAGACCTGTCCGTCCGCCAGGTCGAGGAGGCGGTCCGGGCGCGCAACGACACCGAGACCGGTGGCGCCGGCGCAGAGGTCGTCACGGGTCGGATGCGCCCGGCCGGGCTCGCGGAGCTCGAGGAGATGATCGGCGACCACCTCGAGACGCGGGTCAAGATCCGCCTCGGCGCGGGGGGCAAGGGCACGATGGCCGTCGACTTCGCAGGGCTCGACGACCTCGAGCGCATCTACCGGGTGATCACCCAGGAGACGCCCGTCGCCCGGGCGGACTCGGCCTGACCGACTCGGCCTGACGGGCTGGCTGGCGGGGGGCTCAGCCGTCGGCGCTGATCGCCTCGAGGCCCTTCCGGACGCCCAGGACCACGGCGCGACCGACGTCGCCGGCCCGCGTGACGAGTGTCCGCATCTCCTCCACGTCGCCGCCGTTGACGGGCTCGCACACGACCGCGGGCATCCGGGTCTCGCGCAGCACCGCGTAGGCTTTTCCCTCGACCCCGGTACGGGCGGGGAGCATGGCATCGAGCGAAGCGTCGATGGCGTGGGCCACCGCGGCACCGACCTCGGAACGGAAGCGCGTCGACGCGAAGTACGCGCAGCGATGCCCCGCGGCGTCGCCGACCCGGAGTGCGAGGAAGAGGTCCGCCTCGAACCGGTTGGCCTCGGCCGCGATCCCGCTGTCGTGGGCTCCCGACGCGTCGTGGACGGCGACAGCGCCCGTCTCGAGGAGGAGCTTGACGATCTGGTCGCCG
The DNA here is from genome assembly GCA_046598115.1 of Acidimicrobiia bacterium. Classification (GTDB taxonomy): domain Bacteria; phylum Actinomycetota; class Acidimicrobiia; order IMCC26256; family PALSA-555; genus DASUAO01. The sequence goes on from JBKJJI010000089.1 coordinate 3,086, forward strand.
ATCGCCGCGAGCCCGGGGGTGGACGCGACGTAGATGCGCCGCCCGGCAAGCCGGGGCGGGCCGGCGCGCAGCCGCTCACGCAACGGCGCGGCGGAACCGGCCGCGAAGGAGCCGACGCGCTCGAGCGCACCGATGGTCGACGCACCGCAGATGCCATCCGGGGGGAGCCCCGCAGCGTCCTGGAACTCGAGGAGCGCACGCGCCGTGTCGGCTCCGAAGATCCCATCGTCGCGGCCGGCGTCGAAGCCGAGCGCGTTCAGGCGATGCTGCACCTCGGCGACGTCGTCGCCTCGGAGCATCGGCCGACGCACGTAGAGGAGCCGGTCGCCGAGCGCGTAGCCACTCTCGACGAGCGCAGCCCAGGTCTCGCGCCCGACGATCCCGTCGACCCGCAGCCCGCGGGCCTCCTGGAACGCGCGCACCGCCCGGTGGGTGGCGTCGCCGAACTCCTCGGGCTCGTCGGCGGCAACGTCGTGCCCGCACGACGCGAGCCGTTGATGCAGATCGCGGACGAACTCACCGCGGTCCCCCGTGCGCAGCACTCCGGGCATGAGGGTGGTCTGCGACCCAGCGACTGCCGGAGCGGATCAGCCGACGTACTCGGCGAGGTCCTGGAGCAGCGCGCCCTTGCCCTTGGCCCCCACGATCCGCTTGACCTGCTCGCCACCCTTGAACACGAGCAGGGTCGGGATGCTCATGACCTGGTACTTCATGGCGGTCTCGGGGTTGTCGTCGACGTTGAGCTTGGCGATGGAGAGCGTCTCGCCGTTCTCGGCGGCGATCTCCTCGAGCACCGGGGCGATCATCTTGCAGGGTCCGCACCACTCGGCCCAGAAATCGACGACGACAGCCTTGTCTTCGCTGTTGATGGTCTCGTCGAAGGTCGCGTCGGAGAGGGTCACGATGTGCTGGGACACGGGAGGTCCTTTCTGGTGCGCGCATCTGGCGCGGCTGCGGAGTGTACCGGGGGGTGAACCCCGAACGGGTCTCGATGCTTCCCGCCGTTGGGTGGCGGTCGTCGGGGGCAGGAGGCGCGGGCGGAAGGCGCGGGCGGAAGGCGCGGGCGGAAGACGCGGGCGGAAGACGCGGGCAATCAGGAGGCCGCGGCGACGCTCGCTGCGTGCGCGCGAGCCTCGAGCCAGCGCTCCGCCTCCATGGCGGCCATGCAACCGCTCCCCGCCGCGGTGATCGCCTGGCGGTAGACGTGGTCCTGCACGTCGCCGGCCGCGAACACGCCCTCGACGGACGTCCTGGTCGAGTCGGCCGCCGTGACGATGTAGCCGTCGTCGTCGAGCTCGAGCTGGCCGGCGAAGAGCGCGGTCGTGGGGTCGTGGCCGATCGCGACGAAGACGCCGGCGACGTCGAGCCGCGAGATCTCCCCGGTCTCGGTGTCCTCGAGCACGACGCCCTCCACGACGTTGTCGCCGAGGACCTCGGTGACGACGGAGTTCCAGCGGAACTCGAGCTTGGGGTTCGCGAAGGCGCGCTCCTGCATGATCTTCGATGCGCGCAGCGCCTCGCGCCGGTGGATGACCGTGACCGATGTGGCGAACTTGGTGAGGAAGATCGCCTCTTCGATCGCGGAGTCGCCACCACCCACGATCGCGAGCGCCTTGTCGCGGAAGAAGAACCCGTCGCAGGTCGCGCAGGTGGAGACGCCGTGGCCGAGGAGACGCTGCTCGGAGTCGAGGCCGAGCATCCGGGCGGTGGCGCCCGTGCTGATGATGATCGACTCGGCGCGGTGCTCCTCGTCGCCGACCCAGACCCTGAACGGGCTCTGGGAGAGGTCGACCCGGTCGACATCGGCGGTCACGAACTGGGCGTCGAACCGTGCGGCCTGCTCGCGCATCTTGGTCATCAGCTCGGGACCCATGATCCCGTCGGGGAAGCCGGGGTAGTTCTCGACGTCGGTCGTGAGCATGAGCTGCCCACCGGCGGCGATCCCCTCGAACATGAGCGGCTCGAGCTTCGCCCGCGCCGCGTAGGTGGCCGCGGTCAAGCCGGCGGGCCCGGACCCGACGATGATCACCGGGCGGACGTCAGTCATCGCGACCTCGCTCGTCTTTGTCCGGCCGGGGAAATCGGCGTGTCCAGCAGAACACGCCGGCGAGCACGAGGATTCCCCCGCAGACGAGATACGCGAGCCACACGTCGCCGGTGAGCACGACGAGCGCACGGAACGCGCCGACGACCAGGAGCACGGTGGCCATGAGCACGAAGAACGAGCTCAGCAGCCCGTAGACGACGGCCTTCGTGGCCTTGCGGGCGGGGACGACGGTCTTGTCGCGGACGACCGAGATGGCCTGCTCGAGAGCATCAGCGGCCTGCCCCGGCCAGTCCTTCTCGGTAGCCGCGCCATTCACGTCGGTCGCCTCTGGCGTCTTCTCACCTGTGCCCATCGGAAGGCAGGTTATCTGGCGTCCTCGCGCCCGGTTCGGGTGCGGTGCCTTCAGGCGGCGGGCAGCGGAGCGGACGCGACGACGCTGCAGTCCGAGGCGTCGAGCACCACGACGAGGATCTCGCCGCTCGGTGCAGGGCCGACACGGACCACGACGGGCCGATCGGCCAGCGTCGCCGTGCCCGTCGCGCTGACGAGCACCAGACCACCGACGGCGGTGTGGATGCACGCCCCGAGCGGCGCGGCCGCCTCTTCGCTCCCGCCGCTCCGACCCGCCTGCAGTCGGACGTCGACGGCGCGGGCGAGCGCCTCCACGTCGGCGGTTGCTCCGAGATCGCCCAGGACCTGCGCCGGGGCCAGCGCCGCCGCCTCCGGTGCGGTGTCGACGGCTTCGTCGGCCGCCGCCTTCGGCTCGGACCCCTCGGCAGCAGGGGTTGCCGGCGTCTCCGGCCGGGTCACGACGACGGCCCCGACCACCACGCCGACGAGCAGCGATGCCGCAACCCCGATGGCCGCCAGCCCGCGCGCGCGCCGCACTGGCGACGAGTTGCCGTCGTCGAGCGCCCCCCGGACGAGGCGCCGCCGCGTGAGGTCGTCGAGGGGCTCGACGGCCAGGGCGCGCCCGAGGTCGGCGTCACGACCCGCGTCAGGCCCCGGGTCGCCGCGCGCCGGGTCGTCGATCGGGTCGTCGCTCATCGTCGTGCCCTTGGACGTTCGTCGGGACCGGGCTGGTTCCCCGGCTGGGGTACAAGTCTCGCCTTGAGCGCGGACCGGCCGCGGGCGATGCGCGACTTCACCGTGCCGACGGGGACCCCGAGCACCGCTGCGATCTCCGGGTAGTCGAGATCGGCGAGGTCGCGCAGCACAACCGCCACCCGGAAGTCTTCTGGCAGCCCCGCGAGTGCCCGGTCGACATCGAGGCGGGCGTCGACGACGTCCTCGCCACCCGCAGCCGCTCGCTCGGGTACACCCGGTGGCGCGGCGACCTCGTCGATGGTCTCCGTCGGCACCGGTCGTCGCCCCCGGCGGCGCAGCTCGTCGAGGGAGGCGTTCGTGGCGACGCGGTAGCACCAGGTCGAGAACGCCGAGCGACCGTCGAAGCGGCCGATGCCCCGGACGACCGCGAGCATCGCCTCCTGGGTCGCGTCGAGAGCGTCCTCGGGGTTCCCCACGATCCGTCGACAGACCGCGTGGATGCGATCCACATGCCGCTCGAGCAGCAGCTCCAGTGCGTCGCGGTCACCGGCGCCGGCAGCACGGGCGACGGCCGCGTCGGTCGAGTCGCGGGACCAGGCGCCCGGATGCGGGGCGCCAGGGTGCGTGGCGTCAGGCAACGCGCACGCCGGTGATCTCGAGTCGGCCAGACGCGGGCAGGCGCGTGAGCCAGACCAGGACCGCCGATCCCCGTGCCGCGGGATCGATGGTGAAGCGCGCCTCCCGCCCGAGGTCCGCACTCGTGGCGAGCACGGGGCCCCAGTCGTCGAGGGTGGCCGCGCCCGCGGCCCCGACGTACACCCGCGCGCTCCAGCCGGAACCGGTCGCGTCGACCTCGATCGTCGAGACGTCGGCCTCGGCGGCGAGCAGCACCGCGAGGCCGACACCGGACTTGCCGCCCCCGAACATCGGACTCCGGTAGGTCTCGGTCCTCCAGGCGGTCGCGGGGTCGCCGTCGACCGCGAGCGCCGCCGTCTGCGCGTTCTCGCCGTCGCCGCCCTCGGGATCGAAGTCGACGGCGCCCGCCACCCGGGGTGTGCCGGCCCCGGAACCGCTTCCCGTGCTCGATGCATCGCGGGTCGCGGTGACGACGAGGTACCCGGCGGCGGAGCCGAGCGCGAGCAGCAGGATGGCGAGCAGCACCCATGGCCAGACCGAACGGCGACCGGTCGGCTGTGCCCGCGGTCGGCGGGGCGGCCCGCCGCGGGACGTGGGGCCGGTGGTCGTGGGGCCGGTGGTCGTGGGGCCGGTGGTCGTGGGTGCCGCCGGTGTTGGTGCGCCGACGGGAGCCGGTCGGGGAGCGTCTTCGTCGGCCCCTGCCCGCTCGACCCGACCGAGGACGGCGCCCAGCGCGTCGGCGTCGGGGTACCGCTGGTCGGGTTCGACGGCCAGGCAACGCATGACGATCGCGTCGAGCTCGGGCGGGACATCGGCGCGGTGGCTGCGGACGGGCGGGGGCAGTGCGGTGAGGCGGGCCAGGGCCGCGGCGGTGTCGGTGTCGCCACCGAACGCCGGCCTCCCGGCGAGCATCTCGTAGAGCAGGAGCCCGGCCGCGTACAGGTCGGCGCGTGCGTCCGCCGGTTCTCCCCGGACCTGCTCGGGCGCGAGGTATCGCGCCGTCCCCATGACCGAACCGGTCGCCGTGAGGTCGACCCCGCCGGCGACCTTCGCGATGCCGAAGTCGGTGACCTTCGCCGGGCCGGTGGCCGGGACGAGGACGTTCGCAGGCTTGATGTCGCGGTGGACGATCCCCTTCGAGTGGGCATGCGCGAGTGCGGCGGCCACGCCTCGGGCGATGCGCACGACGTCGGGCACGGGGAGTGGGCCGCGCTCCTCGAGGTAGCGGCGCAGGTTCGGCCCCTCGATGAGCTCCATCACGAGGTAGGCGGTGCCGTCGTCCTCGCCGGTGTCGTAGGTCGCCACGATGTTCGGGTGCGTGAGGCTCGCCACCGCGACCGCCTCGTGCCGGAACCGCGTCCGGATCGCGTCGTCGTCGGCGAGCTCGGGGCGCAGCGTCTTGATCGCGACGCGACGGGCCAGGAGGGTGTCGTCGCCGACCCAGACGCTGGCCATCCCGCCTCGCGCGATCAACGACACGAGGTGATATCGACCGCCGAGGACGCGACCGGGCTGGGCCGGAGGAGTCACCGGGCCACGGTACCGAGTGGCGCGCTCCCGTCCGGTGCACCCGGTGGGGCGGCGCCGGTCAGGCTTTGGTCTGGAAGGTGACGCCGATGACTCCGGGCCCCGCGTGGGTGCCGATCACCGGCCCGACGGTTCCGAGCACGATCTCGTCGCGGGGCTTGATCGGCTCCAGCAGCGCGAGCAGGTCGTCGACATCGTCGGCCAGCCCGTGGAGCACCGACAGGGTGTCGATGGGCTGTGCGGCGACCTTCTCGACGAGCACCCGGAGCGACTTCGACCGGGTGCGGACCTTGCCCGCTTCCTCGACGACGCCGTCGCGGACCTCGACGACCGGCTTGATCGACAGCATCGAGCCGAGCAGCGCACGCGCGTTACCGATGCGCCCGCCCTTCTTGAGGTACTCGAGCGTGTCGAGTGCGCCGAAGAGATGGGTCCGGTCCCGGCGGCTGATGACCTCGTCGACGATGCGATCGAGGGAGTCGCCGTCGGAGGCTCGACGGGCCGCCGTGAGGCAGAGCCGACCGAGCCCCATGGAGCACGTGAGCGAGTCGATCACCTGGACGGGGCAGTCGCTGCCGACAGCCGCGGCGGCCACCTGGGCCGCCTGCATCGTGGCGGAGAGTCGTGACGAGAGGTTGATGCAGACGATCCC
>JBKJJI010000341.1:0-4941 GCA_046598115.1 Acidimicrobiia bacterium
GTTGGTCCCGAGGCCCATGTGGGTGCCCGCCCAGAAGGTGTCGTGGAGCGCATGCACCTTGATGACGTCGGCGCCGAGGTCGGCCAGCGCGCGCCCCGTGAACGGGCCCGCCACCCCGAGGCCGAGATCCACGACCCGCACACCGGCAAGGGGATGGGCGAGGGGCTCGCCCGCCCGGTCCGGGGTCGCGCACGAGTCCGCGTGCTCGACGGCCTCCGCCTCCGCGAGCACAGCGCCGGTGTGGGCACCATGTCGGGGCGCCGGACCGGCGATCCTGCCAGGTGTGGCGGTGAGCTCGAGCACGTTCCCGACATGGCGGATGGGGCCGACGTCCGGGTCGTCGATCTCCAGCACACACCCGTCCGCGAGGAACGAGGGATCGGACAGCGCCTCGGTGGGCGAGCGGACGAGTGCGACGCCGATGCCCGCCGCTTCCGCCGCTCGCACCCAGTCGGCCGCGGGGAACTTGCGGAACGCCTCTGCGAGCGTCGGGTACAGGAAGATGCCGGTGAGCATCCCGTCGGGCTCCATCGACACCCGGTCGGGATCGTCGCGGTAGGTCGTGTCGAGGGTCGCGCCGTCGAGCGTGTCGCCTTCGGCCGACGCGAGGACCCAGCTCGGGCGGAGGGTCCAGTGGTGCACCCATCGGCCGTCGGCGCACTCGAAGAGCCCCTCGACGGATCGGGCGTCGACCGGCCACATCCAGTAGAGCGGCGCGTCGGGCTGCTCCACCCGTTGCCAGTTGAGGGAGACCGCTGCGAGCACGCCCTGGAGGAGTGATGTCTCGACCCACTGCCCGGCGCCGGTGGTCTCGCGCGCGCGGAGCGCGCCGGCGATCCCGAGCGTCGCGAAGTACGCGGCGCCGATGCTCGGGAACGGCGTGCGCGGGAACACGGGGCCGGGGCGGTCGGCCCCGCGTCGCATCCCCTCCGCCGCGTCGAACTCCGGATGCGGTCCGGGTCGGCCCGCGATGAACTCCATCGCGCTGCCCTGCCGACCCTTCTGGTCGTAGAGCAACCCGGTGCGCGCGGCGACGAGCGCGTCGTCGGCCGGCCGGTCGCGGTACGGGACGTACCGCCCGTACCCGGTGACCGAGCACGTGATGAGGCGCGGGTTCCGAGCCCCGAGCGCGGCGTGGTCGAGACCTCGCTGCTCCATCACTCCCGGGGCGCAGGACTCGACCACGACGTCGGCGTTCGCCGCGAGCGCGACGAACGCGTCCCGACCGGATGGCGACTCGAGGTCGAGCGTCGCGCTGCGCTTGCCACGTGCCCATACCCGGTCGCCCGTCGCAGAGGCGAGCTCGACGCCGCCGGCCGGCGGATCCAGCGGGACGATCCTCGTGACCGAAGCACCGTTGTCGGCGAGCAGCATCGTCGTCATCGGCCCCGCGATCCCCGACGACAGGTCGAGGACGCGCAGCCCGTCGAAGACTCCAGCCATCACTGCCCCTCGTTCTCGTGCGCCTTCTCGACATACTAACTACTATGTCGCTGTGACGAACGAGAGCCCGGTCGTCCCGCGGCCCGCACCCCTGCTCACCGAAGACAACGCGGTGTTCTGGGACGCCGCTCGCGAGGGCCGGCTCGTCACCCAGCGATGCGGGTCGTGCGGACGGCTCCGCCACCCGCCCCGGCCGATGTGCCCGGACTGCCATTCGCTCCACATCGAGGTCATCACCCTGTCCGGGCGGGGAACGCTGTACAGCTACGCGATCCTCCACCACCCCCGGCACCCGGCCTTCGACTACCCGGTGCTCGTCGCGCTCGTCGAGCTCGACGAAGGCGTGCGGATGGTCTCGAACCTCGTCGGGCTCACGCCGTCCGACGTCGAGATCGGCATGGCGCTCGAGGTCGAGTTCGAGGCCCGCGGCCCCGAGCACGCGATCCCCGTGTTCCGACGCGCGCCGGGAACGGCCTGACATGACGTCGGCCGCTCTCGACGCTGCGATCACCGGGGTGGGCAGCACCGAGCTCTCGCGTGCCGCGGGCCGGACAGAGCTCCAGCTCGCATGCGAGTCCATCGCCGGCGCGCTGGCCGACGCCGGGATCGGTGCGGCCGACGTCGACGGGCTCGTGAGCTACACGATCGACCCCGTGGAGGAGGCCGAGCTCGCACGCTCTGTCGGGTTCCAGGACCTGACGTGGTCGAGCCGCGTGCCGTACGGCGGGGGCGGGTCGATGGGTGTCCTCCTGCACGCCGCGGCGGCGATCACGAGTGGACGCGCCGAGGTCGTGGTCGCGTACCGCGCGATCCGGGCTCGGTCAGGAGCCACCCGGTTCGGCGCGGCGAAGACGGCCGCCGCACCCAGCTCGAACCACGCGGGGACCACCGCGATGCAATGGTGCATGCCGTTCGGCGCGCTCACGCCGGCATCGTGGCTGGCCCTGAACTCCACGCGCTACATGCACGAGCACGGCGTCGAGAGTGCCGACTTCGGCCGCGCCGTCGTGCAGCTACGCGACTATGCGGCGACCAACCCGGCGGCGTGGGGCTACGGGAACCCGATCACACTCGACGACCACCAATCGTCGCGCTGGATCGTCGAGCCGTGCATCCGCCTGTTCGACTGCTGCCAGGAGACCGACGGCTCCGTCGCCCTCGTGATCACGAGCAACGAACGTGCGGCAGACCTGCGCCACCCGCCGATCGCGATCGCAGCCGCCACCGGCGCGGCACTATTCGAGCAGGAGATCGCGTCCGACCACTATGTCGCCGACATCACCAGGATGGAGAGCTCCGTCGCGATCGCCCGCCGGTTGTTCGACGAGTCGGGCATCCACCGAGATGATCTCGACGTCGCGATGATCTACGACGCGTTCACACCGATCCTGTTCATGCAGCTCGAGGCCCTCGGCTTCTGCGGACCGGGCGAGGCCAAGGACTTCGTCGCGGAGGGCAACCTGGCGCTCGACGGATCGCTGCCGTGCAACACGAATGGCGGCCTCATCGGCGAGGGGTACATCCACGGGCTGAACCTCGTCTCCGAGGCTGCTCGTCAGCTCCGTGGTGTCGCCGCCAACCAGGTCGCCGGCGCGCGCACGGCGCTCGTCACGTCGAGTCGCACCGGCGCGATCCTCACCGCGGGCTGATCAGCCTCGCCCATCGAGGATCAGGCGTCGAGGATCAGGCGTCGAGGGTCAGGCGATCTGACGCGCGAGCCAGTCGTCGGTGTCGCGCGCGGCCTGCAGAGTGACGGCACTGCCTTCGAACAGCTGGAACCCGTGGGGCGCGCCCGGGTACACGTGCACCTCGGTGTGGACACCTGCACGGTTCAGGCGGGTGGCGTACTCGAGGTCCTCGTCGTGGAACCCGTCGATCGAGCCCACCGCGACGAACGCCGGGGGAAGCCCGGCGAGATCCTCGGCCCGGGCCGGCGCCGCTGTGTCCGGAACGTCGTCGGTGCCGTACCGCGCGCCGAGGTACGACTGCCAGCCGAAGGTGTTCGCGTGCCGGTTCCAGATGGGCAGGTCGTCGAGTCGCGACGAATGGGTGTGCTGACGGTCGTCGAGCATGGGACACTCGAGGAGCTGGAACGCGATCGCCGGCGCGCCCGAGTCACGCGCCCGGATGGCGAGCGCCGCCGCGAGTCCTCCCCCTGCACTCACCCCTGCGACACCGACGCGGGCGGCGTCGATCCCGAGCTCGTCGGCGTGGTCGAACACCCAGACGAGCGCGTCGTAGCAGTCGTCGAGCGGGCCGGGATAGGGGACTTCGGGCGCGAGTCGGTACTCGACCGAGACGCCGATGACACCGAGGTGCTCGGCCCACCGACCGAGCTTGGCGTCGTCCATGTCCCGGTTCCCGATGATGTACCCGCCGCCGTGGATCGAGAACACACACGGGCGAGGGCCGTCGTAGACCTTCGGTCGCCCATCGGAGCCCTTCGGGCGGTGGACGCGGACGATGACGCCACGTCCCTCGTCTACCACGACGTCGGTGCGCTCGACCGCGTCGGCCGAGGTCGGCGGCCCGGCGAGGAACCCTGCGCGGACGTCGGCGATCGTGTCAGCCGAGAACTCGAACGGCGGCATCGCCTCCAGCATCGGTGCGAGCTCGGGGTGCATCTGGTCGGGTGTGATGGCGTCCCGCATCGCCTTCCTCTATCACAGACCTCGCATCACCGGCCCCCATCACAGACCCCGCATCACCGGGCCCCATCACCGGGCCCCATCACCGGGCTCGGGGCCGCGAGACGTCCGGCCCGGGCGATCCCGGCCCGGGCGATCGGAATAGTGTGGGCGCCCCCACGCTGGAGGAGCGCAACCCCATGGCGAAGCAGGTCCCCCTGGTCGAGTACCTGGTACTGGGCGACCGGCCCCATCTCGAGGCCAACGAGTGCACGAGCTGTGGTGCCCGGTTCTTCGACCGGCGCAACGCCTGCGCCTCGTGCTCCGCGACCGAGTTCAAGCGGGTCGAGATCGCCACGGACGGCGAGCTCAAGGCGTTTACGATCGTCTCGATGGCCGCCCCCGGGATCCCGGTCCCGTACGTCGCCGCCATCGTCGACTGCGACGGTACGACCGTGCGGGCGAACGTGGTGAACACCGACCCCGACCCCGAGCACGTGTCCCTCGGCATGAAGGTCGCGCTGACGACGTTCCCGATCGGCACCGACGAAGAGGGCACCGAGGCCATCGGCTTCGGCTTCGAGCCCGCCGCCTGACCGCCCACACACCCGGAACCTGCAGGAGAAAGAGGACGAACCATGGCATCGGATGACATCTGGATCCTCGGCATCCACATGACGAAGTTCGGCAAGCACCCGGACCTCGACACGATCGACCTCGCGGCCGAGGCCGCGATGGGGGCGCTCGCCGACGGCGGCGTGACCATGAAGGACATGGGCGTCCTTGCGGCGGGCAACCTGATGGCGGCCAACGCGGGCATCGGCCAGCAGCTCCAGAAGCAGATCGGCCAGACCGGAATCCCCGTGTACAA
>JBKJJI010000352.1:0-4587 GCA_046598115.1 Acidimicrobiia bacterium
TTGACCACGTCGAGGAGGTGGCGGGTGTCGGTGCACACCACCTCCACCAGGAGGTCGAATCGGCCGGCCGTGATCACGACGTACTCGACCTCGGGGAGGACCTCGAGGGCGGAGGCCACCTTGCGGACGTCACCGGTGACCGAGACGGCCACCATGGCCTGCACCGCGAAGCCGAGGGTGGCGGGGTCGGTGACGGCCACCACCTGCATCACGCCGCGATCGATGAGGCGCTGCACCCGCTGGCGCACCGCGGCCTGGGAGAGGCCGACGGCGGGTCCGAGCTTGGAGTACGGCGCGCGACCGTCGAGCTGGAGGGCTCGGATGATGGCCTTGTCGGTGTCGTCGAGCTCCGTAGGAGTGTCAGCCATCAGGCGATGATGCCGTGGCTGGGCGTCCCGGCGGGGACACCCAGCGCGCCAGCCACCACTGCGTTCACCACTTGGCCGCCCTCGGTGTTGAGGCCGGGGGCCAGCGTCGGGTCGCGCCGACAGGCCTCCGTGGCACCGTGGACGGCCACCTCGACGAGGTACGGGAGGGTGGCGTTGGTGAGGGCGAGGGTGGAGGTCGCCGGCACGGCGCCGGGCATGTTGCCCACGCAGTAGTGCACGACACCATGGGTGACGTAGGTGGGCTCGTGATGGGTGGTCTCGTGGGAGGTGGCCACGCAGCCGCCCTGGTCGATGGCGACGTCGACGATCACCGCCCCTGGCTTCATCGTGCGCACCATGTCGTCGGTGATCACCACCGGCGCCCGTCCGCCGGCGACGAGCACAGCCCCGATCACGAGATCGGCCTCAGCGATGCAGCGCTCCACGGTGCCGCGGTTCGACGCCAGCGTGGTGATGCGACCCTTGTGGATCTGGTCGACGAAGCGAAGCCGGTCGAGGTTCTTGTCGAGCAGGTTGACCTCCGCCTCCATGCCCGCGGCGATCCACGCCGAGTTCCACCCGACGTTGCCGGCGCCGATCACGACGACACGCGCGGGACGTACGCCAGGGACCCCACCGAGCAGCACGCCGCGTCCACCTTGCTCCCGCTCGAGGTAGTGGGCCCCGACCTGCGTGGCCATGCGGCCGGCGACTTCGCTCATCGGTGCCAGGAGTGGGAGTGCGCCGTCGGGGAGCTGCACCGTCTCGTAGGCAACGCTCGTCACCTCGTGCTCGAGCAGCGCGTCGGCGACGTCGGGGTACGCGGCGAGGTGCAGGTACGTGAACAGCACCAGACCGGGGCGCATGAGCGCGAACTCGTCGGGCTTGGGCTCCTTGACCTTGAGCACGAGGTCGGCGCGTTCCCACACCTCTGCCGCGGTGGGAACGATGGTGGCGCCGGCACCGCGGTAGTCGTCGTCGGAGATCGACGAGTCGACGCCGGCGCCCGCCTCGATGACGACCGGCGCCCCGGACGCCACGAGATCGTTGACCCCATCGGGAGTGATGGCGACCCTGTGCTCGCCCTCCTTGACTTCGCGCGGTACGCCGACCGTGTGCGCGCTCATGCGCCGAACCGGTCCCAGGCTTCGCCGAGCACGGTGCGAAGCGTCGACTCGATCACGTCGAGCTCCGTATCTCCGGCGATCAAGGGTGGTGAGAGCTGCACGACGGGGTCGCCTCGGTCGTCGGACCGACAGATCAGGCCGGCGTCGTAGAGCCGCGGCGAGAGGAAGCCCCGCAGCAGGGACTCGGACTCCTCAGAGGTGAAGGTCTCGCACGTCTGCTGGTCGCGTACGAGCTCGATCGCCCAGAAGTAGCCCGCACCGCGGACGTCGCCGACGATCGGGATGTCACGCAGCCCGTCGAGGCGTTCCCGGAACCCGGCTTCGTGGGTCCGGACGTGGTCGAGCACTCCCTCGGACTCCATCGCCGCGAGGTTCGCCGATCCGACGGCGCAGCTCATCGGATGCCCGCCGAAGGTGATCCCGTGGAGGAAGGACGAGTTGCCCTCGAGGAACGGCTCGGCCAGGTGGTCGCGACAGATCACTGCGCCGAGCGGCGCGTACCCGCTCGTGAGGCCCTTCGCGCAGGTGATCATGTCGGGGAGGTAGTCGTAGCGCTGGGCACCGAACCACTCGCCGAGTCGCCCGAACGCGCAGATCACCTCGTCCGACACGAGGAGCACGCCGTGCCGATCGCAGATCTCGCGTACCCGCTGGAAGTAGCCCTCGGGCGGGGTGAAGCACCCACCCGCGTTCTGCACCGGCTCGAGGTAGACGGCGGCCACCGTCTCGGGCCCCTCCCAGATGATCGCCTCCTCGATCGCGTCCGTTGCCGCGAGCATGAACGCCTTCTCGTCGTCGGCGAGCGAGTGGCGGTAGTGGTTGGTGTTCATGACGTGCGATGCGCCGGGGGTCAGCGGTTCGAACGGCGTCTTGAGCGACGGGACGCCGGTGATGGCGAGCGCGCCGAGCGTCGTGCCGTGATATGCGATCTGGCGCGCGATCACCTTGTAGCGCTGTCCCTCGCCCCGCACGCGGTGGTACTGGCGGGCGAGCTTCCATGCCGACTCGACCGCCTCGGATCCGCTAGTCGTGAAGAACACCCGGTTGAGGTCGCCGGGCGCCAGCTCCGCGAGACGCGCCGCCAGCTCGATCGCCGGCGGGTGGGCGTAGGTCCAGATCGGGAAGTACTCGAGCGTCTCCATCTGCTGGGCGCCGGCCTGCGCGAGGTCGCGGCGCCCGTGGCCGAGCTGGACGGTGAACAGGCCAGAGAGCGCGTCGAGGTACTGCTTGCCGTGCGCGTCCCAGACGTAGCACCCCTCACCGCGGGCGATGATCGGGACTGGCTTGTCGGAGCTGTACGCGCCGAGTCGGCTGAAGTGCATCCAGAGGTGCCGGTGTGCGAGCGCTTCGAGCTCGCTCGTCGTGTGCGTGCTCGCGGAGGTGGGTGCTGACGTGGTCATCGGGTTCCCCATGCGTAGGTCTGCTTGTAGAGCCGGAGGTAGGTGAAGGTCTCGGCGGCCCGCACGCCGGGGATCGAACGGATCTTGTCGTTCAGCAGGCTGAGGAGGTGGTCGTCGTCCTCGCACACGACCTCGAGCATGAGGTCGAACGAGCCGCCGACGATCACGACGTAGTCGACCTCCGGGATCGACGAGATCGTGTCGGCGGCGTCGCGCAGGTCGCCCTCGACTCGGAGGCCGATCATCGCCATGCGCCGGAACCCGAGCATCAGGGGGTCGGTGACGGCGACGATCTGGGTCACGCCGGACTCGATGAGTCGCTGGACCCGTTGGCGGACGGCCGCCTCGGACAGGCCGACCGCGGTCGCGAGCTTCGTGTACGGGCTCCGACCGTCGCGCTGGAGCGCCTCGATCAGCGCCTTGTCGGTGTCGTCGAGCACCACGATCGCCTCGGGATCGGCTTTGGCCATCCCCGACGATGCCACGCGGACCCCGTCGACGCAAGGGAATCCGTCGTCTGATCTGCTGAGAAACGTGGAATCCTCGGAATCGGCCTCGGAATTCTGCGGATCACAGTTCCATCTGCGCCAGGAGGCCGTAGGATCCACGGCGTGAGCGCCGCCCGGAGCGCAGGGAACACCTGCCGCGAGACGCCGCTGTGGCACGAGGGGGTCGACCTCCCGGCCGCGGCGTCCGAGTCGTCGTCGCTGCCCGCGTCGGTCGACGTCGCGATCGTGGGGGGCGGCTACTGCGGGATCACGGCGGCGGCCGAGCTGGCGGCACGGGGCCGTGAGGTCGTCGTCCTCGAAGCCGACGACCTGGGGACCGGCGCCAGCACCCGCAACGGCGGGATGGTCATCCCGGAGCTCAAGCACGGGCCGGGGTGGCTCACCGCCCGACACGGGCCGCTCGGCGGCGAGCTCGTCGACGCGGTCTTCGACGCGTTCGACCTCGTCGAGCGGCTGGTCGACGAGTGGGAGATCGAGTGCGACTACGCGCGCACCGGCGGGCTGCTCCTCGCGCACCACGAGGCCCAGGTCCCGCACCTCGTCGAAGAAGCCCGGTCGTGGCAGGACGACCTCGGTGAAGACGCTCGGTTCCTCCCCCGCGACGAGCTCGCCACCGAGATCGGGAGCGACGAGTACCACGGCGGGCTCCTCGTGGCGCGCACCGGCGGCCTGCACCCGGCCCGGTACCACGCCGGACTGGTGCGTCGCGCGCTCGAACGCGGGGCCGGCCTCCACGCCAGGACCAGGGTCACCGGCGTCGAGTCGCGCGCGGGGGGCGCGGGGTACCGGGTCGCCACGAACCGTGGGACCCTGGACGCCGGCGAGGTGCTCGTCGCCGCGAACGCCTACGTCGACGGGATCGTGCCCGAACTGCGTCGCCGGGTCGTCCCGATGGGCAGCTTCATCATCGCGACGGAACCGCTCGGGGCCGAGCTGGCGGCGTCGTGCATCCCCAACGGGCGCATGGTCTACGACACGAAGAACTTCCTCTTCTACTGGCGTCGCTCTCCCGACGACCGGATCGTCTTCGGCGGGCGCACGAGCCTCGCGGCGACGACTGTGGCCGATGCGCGCGACGTGCTCGCACGGGAGCTCGTCAGGGTGCATCCCCAGCTCGCCGGTGTCGCGATCGAGCACGCGTGGGGTGGCAACGTCGCGATCACGCTCGACCGCCTTCCGCACT
>JBKJJI010000005.1:0-3685 GCA_046598115.1 Acidimicrobiia bacterium
GTCTGCGCGATCGGCTCCAGCACCTCGATGAGATGGGAGCGCAGACGGTTCCGCTCGTGCTTGGCGATGGGATCGGTCAAGACGAAGTCGGCAGTGAGCCTGCCCACTCCGAGATGCTCGCTCGTCGCCCACATGAGGCCGCCGGCGTCTCCGACCATGATCTCGACGCTGCCGCCACCGACATCGAAGCACAGCGCGGGTGCGGGCTCGAGCAGCACGGCACCCCGGATGGCGCCGAAGATCAGCTCGGCCTCCCGGTGGCCGGAGATGACCTCGACCTCGACGCCCGCTTCGGCGTCGATGCGGTCCACGATCGCGTCGCCGTTCGCGGCCGAGCGGATGGCGCTGGTGGCACAGGCCTGGATCTCGGTCGCGCCCGCGGCCTCGGCCATCAGCACGAACCGACGGACCGCAGCCACGGCGGCGTCGGCCGCGGCATCGGTGATGTGTCCGTGGCGCGCGACGACATCGCCGAGCCGGAGCATGGCCTTCTCGGTGGCGATCGTCTCGAAGTGGCCGTCGGGGTGGACGTCGGCGATGAGGAGGTGGAAGGAGTTGGTGCCGAGGTCGAGCGCGGCGATCCGCACACGTCGAGGGTAGCGGTACGCTCATCGGATTCCGGCCCATCCCGCCGGCCGAACTTGCCCAGTCCATCCCGTGAGGAGATCTTTCGCATGTCCGACCTCAACGCCGAGCCCCGGATGCTCATCGACGGCGAGCTGGTGGACGCCGCGTCCGGCGCCACCTTCGAGAACGTCAACCCCGCGACCGAGGAGATCATCGGCGAGGTGGCCGACGGCGGCGTCGACGACATGGAGCGCGCGATCGCCTCCGCCCGGCGGGCCTTCGACGACACCGACTGGTCGACGGACCGGGCGCTGCGCAAGCGCTGCCTCCAGCAGCTCAAGGACGCCCTGGTGGCCCACGCCGAGGAGCTGCGACCCCAGCTCGTCGCCGAGGTGGGCACTCCGATCGCGCTCACGTATGTGGTCCAGCAGGACTCCACCATCGCCGACATGCAGCACGAGATCGATCTCATCGACTCCTACGCCTGGGAGTACGACCTCCCGGTGCACGAGTTCATGGGGATGCAGAGCAAGCGGCGGGTCTACAAGGAGGCCGTGGGCGTCTGCGGCGCCATCACGCCGTGGAACTTCCCGTTCATGCTCAACCTCACCAAGGTCGCCGCCGGCCTGGCTGCGGGGAACACGATGGTGCTGAAGCCGGCGCCCGACACCCCGTGGAGCGCGACGTGGATCGGCAAGATCGCGGCTGAGGAGACCGACCTGCCGCCCGGCGTCCTCAACGTCGTCACCTCGGGGAACAAGGCCGAGGTCGGCGAGATGCTCACCGGCGACCCGCGTGTCGACATGATCAGCTTCACCGGATCGTCGGCGACCGGCCGTCGGATCATGGCGAACGGCGCCGAGACGCTCAAGCGCGTGTTCCTCGAGCTCGGCGGGAAGTCGGCGAACATCATCCTCGACGACGCCGATTTCGAGGCGTCCGTCCCCATGGGCGCCATGACGTGCGTCCACGCCGGGCAGGGGTGCGCGATCACCACGCGCATGCTGCTCCCGGCGTCGCGCTACGACGAAGGCGTCGCGATGCTCGAGACCGCGTTCAAGGCCTTCCCGTACGGCGACCCGAACGACCTGTCGAACATGATGGGCCCGCTCATCAACGAGTCCCAGCGCGACAAGGTGCTCGGCTACATCGAGAAGGGCAAGGCCGAGGGTGCCCGCCTGCTCGTCGGCGGCGGACGGCCCGCACAGTTCGAGAAGGGCTGGTTCGTCGAGCCGACGCTGTTCGTCGACGTCGACCCCGACGCGACGATCGCCCAGGAGGAGATCTTCGGGCCGGTGTTGGCCGTCCTCAAGTACGACGACGACGACGACGCGGTCCGCATCGCCAACAACTCGCGCTTCGGGCTGTCAGGTGGGGTGACGTCGGCGTCGCTCGACCGGGCGCTCGGTGTCGCCAAGCGCATCCGCACCGGGACGGTGTCGGTGAACGGCGGCGCGTGGTTCGGGCCGGATGCGCCGTTCGGTGGCTACAAGGACAGCGGCATCGGCCGCGAGCACGGCATCGAGGGCTTCGAGGAGTACCTCGAGATCAAGACCGTCGGCCTGCCCGCCGACGCCCCCTGAGCCGACGCAACTGTAGGAGGAAGCGCGTGACCGCGAACGTCGAGACCCCCAGCTACCTGCCCACCTTCGACACCGTCGAGGAGGAGCGGCTGTACCGCAAACAGCGGCTCGCGGCGGCGTTCCGACTCTTCGGCAAGTTCGGGTTCGACGAAGGCGTGGCCGGGCACATCACCATGCGCGACCCCGAGCACCTCCACCACTTCTGGGTGAACCCGCTCGGGATGCCGTTCTCGCACATCCGGGTGTCGGACCTCATCCGGGTGAACGACGAGGGCGAGGTGGTGGAGGGCGACGCGCTGCTGAACCGCGCCGCGTTCGCGATCCACTCCCAGGTGCACGCGGCCCGTCCCGACGTGATCGCCGCGGCGCACGCGCACTCGGTGCACGGGAAAGCGTGGTCGTCGTTGCGGCGCAAGCTCGACCCACTCACCCAGGACTCCTGCGCGTTCTACGACGACCACGAGCTGTTCGACGACTTCACCGGAGTCGTGCTCGACCTCGAGGAGGGCAAGCGGATCGGCCACTCGCTCGGCGACGCCAAGGCCGTCATCCTGTCGAACCACGGGCTGCTCACGGTCGGGCACTCAGTCGAAGAGGCCGCCTGGTGGTTCATCACGATGGAGCGCACCTGCCAGGCGCAGCTCCTCGCCGAGGCCGCGGGCACCCCGGTGCTCATCGACCCGGGAAACGCCGCGCTGACAGCGACGCAGGTCGGCGCACACCTGGCCGGCCACTTCAGCTTCTCCCCGCTCTATGACAAGATCACCAGGGAGCAACCCGACCTCTTCGACTGAGAGTTCGTCTTCTTGGGGTTTTGGCGCCGGGCAAGGGTCGTGGAGACACCGTGAGCGACGCCAAAGCGTTGGAGTCACGGGCGCGGGTTGTATGCGTACCCGATCGTTGTGGTGTCCAAAGAGATTGCGCTCGCACGGGTCGCTGCTGAGCACCACGGGATCTTCTCGATCCACCACGCCCGCGACGCGGGATTCTCCGACGAGGAGATCAAGCGCCGGCGTGAGTCGGGTTCGTGGATCTCCCTCCACAAGTGTGCGTACCGGGTCGCGGGGGCGCCCGTGCTCTGGCGTGGCGATCTGATGGCAGCTTGCTGGGCCGGTGGGTTTCGCGCGTACGCGTCGCAACGATCGGCCGCCGCGTTGTGGTCGCTCCCCGGAGGGCGTCGCGACCTGATCGAGGTCACATGTCCTCGGTGGCGCCGGGCCCGCCACGAGGGTCTCGTTGTACACGAGACGAAGGCCTCCTCGCGCGACGACATCACGACGATCGATCGGATTCCCGTGACGTCGCCGGCCCGGACCCTGTTGGACCTGGGCGCGACGTGCGGACGCGGGCTGGTCGAGCTCGCCATGGAGTCCGCCCTCAGCCGTGGATTGGTCTCGATCGGCGAACTGGAGGCGACCCTTCGTCGCCTCGGTCGGTCCGGGCGAAACGGTGCAGGGACGTTGCGAGCGATCCTCGTGACGCGAAACTCGCGGGCGATCCCCACCGAGAGCCCGATGGAGACGCGGGTGCTCCAG
>JBKJJI010000111.1:0-5963 GCA_046598115.1 Acidimicrobiia bacterium
GCTGCCGTGGACGACGCGATCAGCGCGGCCGCCGCGAGCTCCGACCGACCGGACCGGACCGACCGGCGTGATGTGGACCTGTGCACGATCGACCCGGCCGGGAGCCGGGACCTCGACCAGGCGTTCGCCGCAGAGCGCCGCCCCGGTGGCACCAGAGTTCACTACGCGATCGCCGACGTCGCCGCGTTCGTGCGACCCGGAGACGTCGTCGACCGAGCCGCACACGCGCGCGGTGTCACCTTCTACCTCCCCGACGGACGCGCACCCCTCTACCCGGACGCGCTCGGCGAAGGGGCTGCGAGTCTCCTCCCGGAGGAGGACCGACCGGCGCTCCTGTGGAGCATCGACCTCGACGCCGAGGGGGCACCGACGGCATGGCATCTCGAGCGTGCGGTCGTGCGGAGCCGTGCAGCGTCGACGTACGCCGCCGTGCAGCGCGACATCGATGGTGGGAACGCAACCGAGAGCCTCGTGCTGCTCCGTGAGATCGGCCTGCTGCGTGAAGAACAGGAGCGCGCGCGCGGCGGGGTGAGCCTGCCGCTCCCCGACCAGGAGGTGCGCGCACGGAAGGGCGGCTACGAGCTGGCCTACGATGTGCCCCGGCCGGTCGAGGGCTGGAACGCGCAG
Source organism: Acidimicrobiia bacterium (assembly GCA_046598115.1). Taxonomy (GTDB): domain Bacteria; phylum Actinomycetota; class Acidimicrobiia; order IMCC26256; family PALSA-555; genus DASUAO01. The sequence goes on from JBKJJI010000111.1 coordinate 628, forward strand.
ATCTCGCTCCTCACCGGCATCTGCGCCGCGCACACGATGATCGACGGCGGCGTCGGGCTCCTCCGGACGCTCCCGCCGGCCGACGAGCGGTCGATGGCGCGGTTGCGTCGCGTCGCCGCTGCGCTCGGGATCGCGTGGCCCGACTCAGTGCCCTACCCCGAGCTGGTGCGCCTCCTCGACCCGCGGGAGCCTGCGCACGCCGCGTTCCTGGAGCAGGCGGTGTCCACGCTGCGAGGCGCGGGCTACGCGCTGGTCGACCCGTCGGCAGCCGAACAGCCGGTCCACGCAGCGCTCGCGACGCCCTACGCGCACGTCACCGCTCCGCTGCGTCGCCTCGCCGACCGCTTCGTGAACGAGGTGCTGGTCGTTCTGCTCGCGGGTTCGCAGCCGTCACCCGAAGTCCGTGATGCGCTCCCGGTGCTCCCGGACCTCATGCGTGAGGCGTCGCGTCAGGCGTCGACGGTCGAGCGTGCGGTCGTGGATCTGGCGGAGGCGCTCGTGCTGCGCGGCCGCGAAGGCACCGAGTTCCCGGCGGTGGTGATCGACGAGGACGACTCGGGCGCGTCGGTCTTGCTACGAGCACCCGCGGTCGTCACGAGGATCGACGCCGCCGGCCTGGCCCTCGGCGCCGAGGTGACCGTCCGCCTCGAGGCCGCCGACCCTGCCGAGCGGCGGATCGTGTTCTCCGTCGTCGCCTAACCGACCTCGCGGCGCGGGTTCGGTGCGCGCTGCACGCATTCCTTGTACCGGCGCCGCAGGTCGCGGCGCAGCTTCTCGTCCCCCCGGGACCGGGCCATCTGCCCCAGGCGTGTGAAGTGTCGCTCGAAGGGCGGGACGCCAGCGAGCAGGCTCTCCGCCTCGCTGGCATCGACGAGACGGACGAGCAGGAACTCGGCCGCGTCGGTGTCGCCCTGGAGCAGGAGCTGGTCGAGCGTGGCGATCCACTCGGTGTGGTGGCGGCCCATGTATTCACCGGGCGAGTCGATGTAGCCGGTGGGTCGCTGCTGGCAGTAGTCGCAGTGGTCACCCAAGCCGACGAGGATCCCGCACCGTCGGCACCGGCTCGCGTTCCTGCCCGCGCCGGATCCCGCGTGCGAGAACGCAGACGAGCGGTCGAGCGGCACGGAGACCATCCTTGTGGTTGATGAGGGACGGCAACGCTACCGAGGCGGGTGTGGTCTGGCAACGCTGCGGCGCGAAAGGGCGCGACTGCACCGGATGGGACGGAGGGAGCGGCGTTGCCGGGCTGCCTGTGGGCCGGATCGACCTTCAGCCGAAGGTGATCGTGGTGCCCGTGGCCGATTCGAATGGCTCGATCCCGATCCAGATGCCGAGCCCGAGCGCCACGATCTGGAGCACCAATCCCGCGACCCAGGGATTCCAACGCGACGCGTGCTCAACGGCAGGCTGGGCGACGGCATCCCTCGCGGCTCGGGTCGCCCCCCGGGTGGCTCGCATGGTCAGCAGTCCGCCCACCAGCGGGATGCCGCCCATCGCCACGAAGACGACGCCACAGATCAGCCACCCGACCGACGACACCTCCGTCGTCGGTCGGAGGGTTCACGCCGTACTCGAGGAAGTTCCACCCGAGGGAGAGGAACAGTGCCGGCCACGCCAGGAGGGTGAGGTTGGGGCCGATCGTGCTGAACGCGTAGATGCCGAGGAAGATGAGGCCACCGAAGATCGACCCCACCATCACGGCGCCGACCCCGTCGGGGCACGGGCGGGCGATCTCGAACGGCGTGTTCCCGCTGGCGCACGAGCCGCCGATCTCCATCACCGAGCGCATGCCGTAGAAGAGCCCGGTGAGCGCCGCAGCGACGCCGAGCGCCCCTATGAAGGTGAGCACCCACTTGCGGGTGCGCTTGCTGCGAGCGATCGTCGCCTCGGCCGCTGCCCTGGGTTCCCCGCCGGTCGCCGTCACGGCGGGCACTCTAGATGCGGGCGCTCAGCCGGTGAACCTCGGCGACGACTGGACCGGGATTGCGGCCGGGGTCCCGCCGGTCCCCGCAGGCATCACCGCACACCCCGTCGGACGGGTGATCGTGTCCTGATCCAACGTCACGGCGCCGCCGCCACCAGCGGCGTTGGCCGCGAGCAGGCGGCCGAGAACCGTTGCCCCGGTGTTCACCGAGATGGTCGCCGAGGCCAAGATCGTGCCGACGAAGGAGGCGGTGGAGGCGATGGTCGCGGAGCTCCCGACCGTCCAATAGACGTTGCACGCGAGCTGGGCAGCGGTCACACCGGGCGGGAGGTTGCTGAACGCCACGGTGCTCGCCGAGGAGGTGATGAGGGTGGACGACGCCTGGAAGATCCAGACGGCATTCGGATCGCCCTGGGCGTTGAGCGTCACCGTCCCGCTGAGGTTGGTCGGGCCGGCGCCGAAGCTGTAGAGCCCCGAGACCAGGTTCTGTCCCGCGAGGTCGACGGCCAGTGGCGTCGCTCCGGGGAGCGACGAGGCGTGGTTGAACGCGGTGCGCGCATCGTTCTCCACCGTCGTCATCAGCGGGGCGTCTTGGGTATGGCACAGGAGTGCCGGGTCGGCATCGATCGAATAGATCACCGATGGCGACACGATGTCGGCGCACGTGAACCCCGTGTAGAGCGTGCCTGCAGCCGGGCTCAAGCCGAGATCGCCGGTGATCGTCGACGTCGGGGTGTTCGAAACCCCGGTTCCGGCGCGGATCGCGAAGCTAGTGGCGGTCCCGAGGCCTAACGGCGTCGGCACAGCGCCGGCGGTCCCGCCGCCCACGGCCAATGATGCGGCCACGAGCACGGCCACGACGACCCCGACCTTCGCGGCGACGAACGTGGAAGCAAACCTTCTGGAAGACCGCACAGACGCTCCTGAACTTTGATTGGGAAAACCGTTGCACGTCCGGTTCGCAGCAGGAGTTGGCCGACGAAAGGGGCGGGCGGATCCACACCTGGAGCGTGTGCTGACAGCCTAACGCTTCCTCGCCGCTCCCGCGAGCCAGGTCGATTGGCCACCACGGGCACGTTCGCCCCGTGAGGACCGAGCAGCGCGACTCGGCGAACGGCTGGCACCATCCGGCTCGACGCCTGGACAGCGTCGTCTTCAGGTGAGATCTTGCTCGCCCGCGCAGCAGTCAGGTCGCCTTCGCTGGCGGGCAAGCACCAAGGTAGGTGATCCTGTCCGCGTGGACACCGCGCAGAAGATCGTCGTCGCGTACGGCACGCTCAGTCTCGGCTACGGCTTTGCCCTGGGCATTCCGCTTTCGCGGGCACGGATGCGTTCCTCGGAGGCATCGCGACACCTGGTGATCGCGCACCTCGCGGCGATCATCCAGGGCGCCGTCTTTCTCCGAGCTCACTGCCTGGTTGGAGACCGCGAGCGCGTGCCTGTTGGTCAGTGGTTCCGTGCTCTTCTTGGCTGGAGCGACAGTGAACTGGCGCCAAGGTGTGGGCGACCATTTCGCGGAGCGGTCGATCGGATGGAAGCTGTTTGCGGCGAGCAGCTTCGGGCACATCGTTGGGATCAGTGTGGTCATCGCCGGCGTCGTGACAGCGGTTTAGCCTGGATACACCGTTTGGCGGGGGTGAGTGGTGCGCGTATCCGCCTCTCGTTATAGCGCGTCGTCTGTCGTCGTTCCTCGATGAGCTGAGAACTGATTGAGGACCGAGGTGCATTGAGTTATCACTACCACGCGTGTCGAGGCCCTCTCGGCAAGATTGAAGCGATCTGTGGGCGGGGTTATGCACGAGTCGCATTGGGGTCGAAGCCGTCGCTGATATCTCGCACGAGTTCGCGCGATCCACCGATCGGAACTACAGGCCGACTGGTGGCGTCTCGACGGGCGGTGAGGTGCCGATGTCGGAGTACTGCACGGTCACCGTGACGAGACGTCCGCCGATCTGCACCCGGTAGGTCAACTCGCTGATGGCCATGTTGTCGAGGCGCGCACGGCCGCGCGCGGGTTTGTTCGACGCGCCGGTAATGAGCGATCGGGTCGCGGTGGGTGTGAGCTCGAATTGGTAGACGTCGCGCGTCCGGGTCACCGCGTGCGCCTCGGCGAGTGCGGCAAAGGCGCGACGCACGTCGACACTGGAGGCGTTGGTGCTCTGGACCTGATCGCGCCAGACCTCGGTTGCGGGATCCCGCACGAACACCTGGGCACCGATGAAGACCACCTCGACTGCGGGTTCGCCGTTCACACCGACGATCTGGTGCACGCGATCCGGTGCCTGGAACTCGCCGGTGAGTGACACCTGGGTGCCGGCGGCGGCGACGGTCGCCTCGAACCGATAGCCGCCGGCATCTTGCATCCGGGTTGCCGCGGCCCTGAGGTCAGCGGCCGCTCGGTCTTCGCTTCCCTCCCCGCGCTCGCCTCCAGCCGACTGGCACGCAGCCGAGAGGACCATGAGCGTGGCGAGCACTGCCGCCAGCCGAACGCGCCTCGGGCGCCCAGCCCGGGGACCGCCGCCGAAGCGAGCGGTCCCCGAGCCGGCGCCGCGTGAGTCGTGATGTGCCACGTGGTCCTTCAGTCCTCGTCGCCGGAGCCGCCGCTGTCGTCGTCGGCGTCATCAGAACCGCCAGGACCGTGATCGCCATCGTCGGCGTCGTCGGCGGCGTCATCAGAACCGCCGGGACCGTGATCGCCATCGTCGACGTCGTCGGTGGCATCGTCGTCGTCGAACTCGATCTCGATCTCGAGTCCGTCGTCGTCGAGGCTCACCTCGACCTCGAGGATCCGCACCGTACCGTCGGCTGCCGTGAGGACGATCCGCACGCCCTCCGCGGTGACGACGGGCTCACCGGCGCTCACGCCTTCGGCTGGCGTGACCACGAGGTCCGTGATCGCCCCGGTCGCGGGGTCGACCGTGAAGGCGAGCGTGCCGACGCCGGGGATGTCGACGCTGAAGTTCCCACCGACCGGCGTGGCGGGCTCGCTCGTGCTGGTCGTGGTGTCGGTGCTCTGGGCCAGGGCGCCGGCCGCGGCCACGACGCTCGCGCCGAGCGCGACCGCCGTGACGAGGGCCAGAGCCGAAATCCGCTTGCGCAACATGGAGCCTCCTGATTTACGCGACCCGCCGCGGGCGGCGAGCCTCTGGTTGTCCGCTGCACTGGCCTCCCCGCCCACCATATCCATCGGCGCCCGGGCCTCGGTGTCACAGCAAATCTCGGGGAGCCTCGACGTCGACGCCGGCCCGAGAAGCGGCTCAGTCATCGGGACCATCGCCCGAGCCGGGGTTTCCGCCGCCGGAGCCCTGGTCTCCGCTGCCCGGGCCGGAGCTGCCGTCGTCGGGGTCGTCGGGGTCGTCGGGGTCGTCGGGGTCGTCGGGGTCGTCGGGGTCGTCGGGGTCGTCGGCGCTTG
>JBKJJI010000265.1:0-3081 GCA_046598115.1 Acidimicrobiia bacterium
GGCGATCCTCACGCTCGGCCCGAAACAGCCGTACCGTATCGTCGGGCTCTTCGGGTTCGGGAGCGCCGAGCGGTTGGGGTCGGTGACGTTCGCCGCGTTCGATCTCGAGACCGCGCAGGCGGCGGTGGGAGCACCAGGCCTGGTCGACGCGATCAACGTGACGGCCGACGCGGGGACGAACCCGCGCGACTTGCGCGCCCGGGTCGCCGCGTCGCTCGGTGGCGGCTACGAGGTCTCGACGGGTCGGCAGGTCGCCGACGACCGGGGTGAGCAGGTGCTCGACTTCCTCGACCTGCTCACGCAGCTGCTGCTCGGCTTCGCTGCGATCGGGCTCGTCGTCGGAGCGTTCATCATCTTCAACACCTTCACGATCTTGGTCGCGCAGCGCACACGCGAGCTCGGACTCCTGCGCGCGATGGGCGCGAGCCGACGTCAGGTCGTGGGTTCAGTGATCGGTGAGGCCGCGGTGATGGGCTCGATCGCGTCGGTCGCGGGGCTGGCCGCGGGGGTCGGGCTCGCGAGCCTCCTCCTCGGGATCACGGGCGAGCTCGGCTTCGACGTGCCCGAGGGCTCGGTGGTCCTGGGCGACCGCACGATCGTCGCGGCGTTCGCCGTCGGCATCGTCGTGACGGTGGTGTCGGCGATCTGGCCCGCGCTGCGCGCGTCGCGAGTGCCGCCCATGGCCGCGATCAACGACTTCGGCCTCGCCGCCGAGCGGTCGCTGGTGCGGCGCGGTGTCCTCGGCGCGTTCGTCGCCGTCGCCGGGGTCCCGTTCGTGGTCGTCGGCCTCGATCGCACGAGGGACGCCGCCCGAGCCGTCGACGAGATCTGGATCGTGGCAGTCGGGGCGCTGCTCGTGTTCTTCGGTGTGGTGGTCCTGCTCGCGACGTTCGCGCGCCCGCTCGCCGCGGCGCTGGGCGCGCCGCTCCGCTGGTTCGGGGTGACGGGGTCGCTGGCTCGTCGAAACGCGATCCGGAACCCTCGCCGTACCGCGGCGACCGCGTCGGCGCTCGTGATCGGACTGGCCCTCGTCGGGCTCGTCGCGATCTTCGGGGCGTCGGCGAAGTCGTCGGTGAAGGCGGCCGTGGACCGCGGGATCCGGGCCGACGTGGTGCTGAAAGCGCAGCAGTTCACTGCGTTCTCGCCGCAGGTCGCGACCCGCCTCGCCGAGGAGTCCGAGCTGCAGGCAGTGGCGGCGTTCCGTTTCGGCAACGTCCGGGTGCAGGCCGAGGAGGAGACCGTCGCGGGGGTCGATGCGACCCAGCTGGGGCCGGTCACGGCACTCGGGGTGCGCGGCGGGAGCATCGACGCGATGGGCGACGACGGGATCCTCGTGCAGGTCGAAGCGGCGAAGCGCTACTCCCTCGACGTCGGCGACGAGGTCCAGATGCAGTTCCCGAAGGGGTTCCAGCTGGTCCGGGTGGCGGGAACCTACGAGCAGGCCGACTTCACCGGGGGGTTCCCCGTCGACTGGATCGTGTCGTGGCCCGCATACGTGCAGGGGTTCGGTGGCGATGACCAGGACTCACTCGTCTACGTGAAGGCCGCCGGGAGTGTCCGTGATGCACGGGCGGCGGTGCAACGGGTGGTGCGCGACGACTTCCCGAACGTCGAGGTGTTCTCGCGGGACGCGTATCGAAGCGACCAGGAGGCCGCGATCGACCGATTCCTGGCGGTCACCGTGGCGCTGCTGCTGCTCTCGGAGCTCATCGCCGTCCTCGGGATCGTGAACACGCTGGCCCTGTCGGTGTTCGAGCGGACCCGGGAGATCGGCCTGCTGCGGGCGGTCGGCATGTCGCGCCGGCAGATGCGTCGGATGATCCGTGGTGAATCGGTCGTCGTGGCGCTCGTCGGGGGAGTCGTGGGGACCGCGCTCGGCGTGTTCTGGGGCTGGGTCTTCACCGCCGCACTCGAGGGGCAGGGCGTCACCGAGCTCACGATCCCCACCGTGCAGCTCGTCGCGTTCCTCGTGTTCTCGATGCTCGCGGGGGTCGTCGCCGCGATCGTGCCGGCGTGGCGAGCGAGCCGCCTCGACGTCCTCGACGCCATCGCCACCGAATGACCACACCCTGCCGCCCGCGCGCGTGCGCTTTGATGCGTCTCTCACCCGCCTATGGCGGGGTGAGAGACGCATGTCCGAGGACGTTGGCCGCGACGGCGCCTGATACCGTGGCATCTCCGGAAACGGGCGATTAGCTCAGGGGTAGAGCACTTCCTCGACACGGAAGGGGTCAGAGGTTCAAATCCTCTATCGCCCACCAGCAACAAGGTCGCGTTGCACGAACGGCGATGTCATCACTCGCAGCAACGCGCTGTAGTTGACACCGAACCGCACCTCCGCTCCCACGGGAAGTTCGTCGGTTCCGACGTCGAGCACCAGGTGGTCGCTGCTCGCGCCGAGGATCTCGATCCCCGCCGGAGGCTCGAGTCCAGCCGGATCGACGTCTTGGACCCCGACCGCGAGGATCGCCCGGGTCGAGCTCCCGCGATCGAGTGGCGCCGCTGCGGCCCCGAAGGCGGTCTGCTGGATGTCACCCCAGGGCCTCGAAGGCTTGATCTTCGACTCGATCACCTCGGCGACGAGTGTGAACGCGTCGGTGGCAAGCCCCTGGATCGGCGTCCGTCGGAGTGGCTCCCGGCCGAGCAGGATCGACTCACCGAGGCGGAGGTCGTTGACGCGCCCGACCTCGCCAACCCCGAGCGCCCAGTCGAGGTTCGCGGAGTTCCCACCGGACACGACCTCGAGCGCGATACCGAACGTCGACTCGAGCGAGGTGACGAGCGCTGACAGTCCGTCCATCTTGTGCTGGTCGGGGGCGACGCCACTCTGGCACGCGAGGTTCGTGCCGATGCCACGCAGCACCAGGCCCGACAGGCTCAGCGTCTCGCGCACGACTGATTCGAGGTCTTCGGGGAGGATCCCCTCCCGCAGGTCGCCGAGCTCGACCATCAGCACCACGCCGTGGGTCCGGCCCTGGGCGGCGGCCGAGAGGGAGAGCGCTTCGAGCACGACCGGCTCGGTGTTGAGGCTGACGTCGGCGTGCGCCACCACGCGCTCGACCTGGCTGAGCATCGGCGTCC
>JBKJJI010000307.1:0-6395 GCA_046598115.1 Acidimicrobiia bacterium
CGGTCTCGCTCGGCCTCCGGGTCGCCGTCGCCGAGCGCGACCGCGTCGGCGGCGACTGCCTCTGGACCGGGTGCGTCCCCAGCAAGGCACTGCTGGCCGCGGGCAAGGTCGCCCAGCACATCCGCACGGCCGAGCAGTTCGGGATCACCGCAGGACCACCCGAGGTCGACCGGGTGAAGGTGTGGGAGCGCATCCGCGCCGTGCAGGCCGACATCGCGGCGACCGACGACGACCCGGCCCGGTTCGAGGCCGAGGGCATCGAGATCGTGCGGGGTACTGCCCGCCTCGCGGGCCCCACGACCGTGACGGTCGCCGCCGATGCTGGGGACCGCGACCTCGAGACGCGGTTCGTGCTCCTTGCCACCGGCAGCCGGCCCGTCGTGCCACCGATCCCAGGGCTCGACGACGCCGGCTTCGTCACGAGCGAGAACCTCTTCGAGCTGACCGATCCGCCCGCCAGCTTCGTGAACATCGGCGGTGGTCCCATCGCCGTCGAGATGGTGCAGGCCTTCACCAGGCTCGGTATCCCCGTGACACTGCTGCAGAATGGCCCCGGGATCCTCCCGCGCGACGAGCCTGCACTCGTCGCGCTGCTCGTCGACGCGCTGCGCGCCGAGGGCGTCGAGCTGTGCTTCGACGTCGAGACGACCCATGTCACCGTCGAAGGCAGACGCAAGATCGTGCACGGCACCCAGGCCGGCGAGGCTCGCACGTGGGAAGGCGAGGAGCTCCTCGTCGCCGTCGGTCGGCGACCGAACGTCGAGGGCCTCGGGCTCGAGGCACTCGGCATCGAGGCCACCGGCAGGGGCGTCGTCGTCGATGACCGGAGCCGTACGAGCGTCGATACCGTGTATGCGTGCGGCGACGTCACCGGCCGCTTCCTGTTCACCCACTCGGCCGCGTACGAGGGCGTGCGGGCGGTACGTGACATGTTCTTCCCAGGGAAAGGGAAGGTCGTCGCCAGCGTCCCGTGGTGCACCTTCACCGACCCCGAGCTCGCGCACGCGGGGATGACCGAATCCGAGGCACGCGCTGCACACGGCGACGCGATCGAGGTCTGGCGCCAGGACCTCGTCCACAACGACCGGGCCCGTGCCGACGGCTCCACCGCGGGTGCGGTGATCGTGATCACACACAAGAAGAAGATCGTGGGCGCACACATCCTGGCGCCGGCGGCCGGCGAGATGATCCACGAATTCGCGCTCGCAATCGAGGAGGGCGTCGGGCTCAGCGAGCTCTCACAGTTCATGCACGTCTACCCGACCGTGTCCACGGCGATCGGTCAGCTCGCGGGCGAGGCCGCGTTCGAGAAGGCGGCGCGGTTCCGCTGGCTGGTGAAGCGAAGGTGAAGTGGCAGACTGCGACCCATGGCAGCTGAACCACTCGATGCGGCGCGCTTCGGCTTCGACTCCCAGTGCTTCGTTTGCGACACGACGAACACGCGCGGACTCCAGGTGCCGTTCTTCCTCGACACCGAGGCCGACGTCGTGTTCGCCGAGTTCACGCTTCCAGCGGAGTTCAGCGGGGCGCCCACCCTGGTCCACGGCGGCGCGACCCTCGCCCTGATCGACGAGGCGATGAGCTGGGCGACCATCGCGATCGAGGAGCGGTTCGCGTTCACCAAGGAGACGAGCGCGCGATTCGACTGGCCGATCCGGCTCGATGTTCCCGACCGCCTCGAGGCGCGCATCACCGACGCCGACCACACGCGGATCCGCACCGAGGCGGTCGTGCTCGACGCGAAGTCCCGAGCGCGTGTGACGGCGACTGCATCGATGGCCGTGCTCGACGTCGGCCAGGCGGTCGACGCGACCGGCCCGACCGTCTCCGACGAGCACCGCAAGTACGTCCGATGAGCGGGGTCGGCGACCTCCTCGGCCCGATCGATCTGCGGAAGGCGAACGGCGACGCCATCGAGCTCGGAGCGTTCCTCGAACGCACCCTGCTCGTGGTCGCGATCCGCTACTACGGCTGAATCCCCTGCCGTGAGTACCTGGTCCAGGTACGCGAGATGCTCCCCCGGATCACCGATCTCGGCGCGCGCGTCGTGGCGGTCGGGACGGGCGCCGGCTGGCAGGCCGAGCGGCTCATGGCGGGCGACGCCACGAGCGAGCCGATCGGCTTCGAGTGCCTCGTCGACCCCGACCGGAACCTGTATCGGGCGCTCGACCTCGGCCGAGTGCCCTGGCGGCACTGGCTCTCACCGGAGCTGTGGCGCAACTACCTCGGTGCGTTCCGTCGCGGCGGGCGCCAGGGTGCAGTCACCGGCGACTGGCGCCAGCTGTCGGGCGTCGCGATCGTCACGTCCGATCCGAGATCGGCCCACGGTCGAGTGACGTACCTGCACCGGTCGCGCACGGTCGGCGACTACCCGGCGATCTCGTCGATGCTGGGTCACCTCGGGGATGCGCGCTAGGAAGGTCGCTCACAACCAGGAGGGACCATCCACGTGAAGAGCTTCATCGAGGAGTTCAAGAAGTTCATCAACCGCGGCAGCGTCCTCGATCTCGCCGTCGGGATCGTCATCGGCGTCGCGTTCACGACGGTCGTGAACAGCTTCGTCAACGACATCATCAACGCCATCATCGGTGCGATCGTCGGGAAGCCGAACTTCGACGACCTCACGTTCACGATCGGCGACGGTGTCGTGCGCTACGGGGCGTTCATCACCGCACTCGTCAACTTCGTGATCATCGCCTTCGCCCTGTTCCTCGTCGTCAAGGCGTTCAACGCCATGAAGACCAAGGAGGACCCGGCGCCGACGGTCACCGAGAAGGACGTGCTGGTCGAGATCCGCGACCTGCTCCAGCGCCAGGCCTGACACGCCCGCTTCGTGTTTTGGCGTCGGGAAGGGGGTCTCCACGACCCTTTCCCGACGCCAGAACACCTCAGGTCAGCCCGGCGAGGGCGGCGGGGAAGAACACGGCCCCGGCCGTGCCCGGTCCGGAGTGCACGCCCACGGACGGGCCGACGGCGTAGCGGAGGAGCTCGACCGTCTCGGTTCTGACGGCGATCCGGTCAGCGAGTGCCGCCGCGAGCTCCGGCGCGACCGCGTCACCCACACCGACGTACGACGGGCGCCCGTCGGCCCAGCGCGCGAAGTAGGCATCCATCTCGTCGACGGCGTCATCGACATCGCGCGCGCGACCGACCACGTCCATCCTCCCGAGGTCGAGCGCGAGCACGGGCACGCCCTCCTCATCGGTGACGCCGGCCGCCAGCCGCCCGCCGCGGCGAGCAAGATCGAGCGCGCCCACGACGAACACGTTGCCCACCGTGCGGGCGACGGCGCGCGCCGCGTCGGCAGCTTCGGCGAGGCCACCACCTCGTTCCAGCACGAGACCTGCCGCCCAGACACAGCACGCGGTCGGGAACGACGCCGTCTCGGTGTCGACGATCTCGACCGGGACCGGGGAGTCCTTCGCGGCCAGCTGCACCGAGCTGAGGGTCGCCGAGGAGCTCGAGCCGATGTGGATCGCGAGGATCTGCGTCGCACCGGCCGTCGCCGCGGCATCGAGCACCTCAAGCACCCGGCCCGGCGACGGCGCGGCCGTCGACACCACGCTCCCCCGTGCGAGACGGTCATAGAAGTCGTCGGGATCGAGGTCGACGCCCTCGAGGTGGTCCTCGCCGTCGACCACGACCGTCAGCGGGACGACCCGCACGCCGTACCGGTCGCGCAGCGAGGCCGGAAGCTGTGCGCCCGAGTCGGTGACGAGTGCGATCACCTTCGGCGCGCCCGGATCTGCGCGTGCACCCGGGCTTCGTAGAACTTCCCGATGATCAGCATCGCCGCCACCGCCTGCGAGATCGGCAGGGCAACCGTGGGATCGGGCCCCCAGAGGTTGGGCAGGTCGCCGAGCCACCATCCGATCGACCCGAGCACCCACACCGTGCTGCTGATCTGCACCGCCCGCTCGGCGTTCTTCGACCCGAGCGCACCGAGCGCCGTCACCGCCGCGTCGACGGGGAAGAACGCCGGGAACACCGCGAGGACCGCGCCGGCCGACGTCGCTACACCTTTGCCGCCGCGGAAGCCGCTCCACACCGGGAAGATGTGCCCGGCGATCGCCGCGGTCCCTCCGGCGAACGCGCCCTCGGGTCCGCCGATCCACCACCCGACGAGGCACCCCGCCGCGCCCTTGCACGCGTCGACGAGCATGACGACCGCGCCCCATTTAACGCCGACGACGTGGGCCGTGTTGACACCGCCGGGGTTGCCGGTCCCGGACGCGCGGATGTCGACCTTGCCGTGGGTCACCAGCCGCGTGACGAGCACCGCGGTCGGGAACGTGCCGAGTAGGTACCCGGCGACCGCACCCGCGACGATCAGGAGCGCATCGTCCACGCTGCGGAGCCTAGGAGGCCGGTGGCACGAGATCGCGTCGGCTCGAACACCGACGCGCTAGCGATCAGCCTCCGGAGACGTCCTGGGGACGCGCCTTGCCGGCGCCGATCCACGGCATCATCGAGCGCAGCCGCTCCCCGACCTCTTCGATGGGGTGCTCGGCCGACTTGCGTCGCAGTGCGTTGAACTCCGGACGCCCCGCCTTGTTCTCGAGGATCCACTCCTTGGCGAAGCGGCCGCTCTGGATCTCGTCGAGGATGCGCCGCATCTCCGCCCGGGTCTCGTCGGTGATGACACGGGGACCGCGGGTCATGTCGCCGTACTCGGCGGTGTCGGAGATCGAATAGCGCATGTTGGTGATGCCGCCCTCGTAGATGAGGTCGACGATGAGCTTCACCTCGTGCAACGTCTCGAAGTACGCCGACTCGGGCTGGTACCCCGCGTCGACGAGGGTGTCGTACCCGGCCTTGATGAGCTCGACGACCCCACCGCAGAGCACGACCTGCTCGCCGAACAGGTCGGTCTCGGTCTCCTCCTCGAAGGTCGTGTCGAGGACCCCGGCGCGGGTCGCGCCGACGGCTCGCGCATAGGCGAGCGCGGTCTCCTTGGCCTTGCCGGTCTCGTCGGCCGAGATCGCCACGAGCGCCGGGACGCCGCCGCCCTCCTCGAACGTCCGACGGACCAGGTGACCCGGGCCCTTCGGTGCGATCATCCACACATCGACGCCCTTGGGCGGACGGATCTGCCCGAAGTGGATGTTGAACCCGTGCGCGAAGGCGAGCGAGTCGCGCTCGTCGAGGTTCGGGGCGATGTCGGTCTCGTAGACGCTCGCCTGCTCCGTGTCCGGGAGCAGCACCATGATCACGTCGGCTTCCTTGCACGCCTCCGCGATCGTGAGCACCCGCAGCCCGGCGGCCTCGGCCTTTGCCTTTGAACCCGAGCCCTCGCGCAGGCCCACCCGGACGTCGACGCCCGACTCCTTGAGGTTCAGCGCGTGGGCATGGCCCTGGGAGCCGTAACCCAGCACCGCGACCTTGCGGCCCTCGAGATGGACCAGATCGGCGTCGGCGTCGTAGTAGATCGTCGCGGGCATCGTGTGTGCTCTCTTCCTCTGGTTTTGGCGTCGCTGGAGGTGTCGTGACGACCCTTCTACGACGCCAAAAGGGTAATCAGCCGGTGCGGTTCTTGACGGCTCGGAGCCGTCCGGCGCGGCGCGTGAGCTTGGGCAGGGCGATCCGGCCCGTCCGCTGCAGCTCGACGATCCCGAACGGCGTGAGCAGATCGGTCATCGCGTCGAGCTTCTCGGGACGGCCGGCCACCAGGATCGTGATCGACTCGAAGCCGACGTCCTCGATGCGGGCCTCGAAGATCGCCGCGAGCTCGGTGATCTGCGAACGCGCCTCGGACGTGGCCTTGACCGTCACGAGCATCAGCTCGCGTTCGACCGCCTCCGACGGGGCCAGCTCCATGATCTTGATCACCGGGATCAGCTTGTTCAGCTGCTTGGTGACCTGCTCGAGCGGTGCCGAGTCGGCGTCGACGACGATCGTCATCCGGCTGTAGCGGTCCTCCTCGGTCGGCGAGACCGCGAGCGACACGATGTTGAACCCTCGCCGTGCGAACAGGCCCGCAACGCGCGTGAGCACGCCGAACTTGTTCTCGACGAGGACGGAGAGGATGTGGTGCTGAGGCGTCTCCATCGTTACCGCGCTCCTCTCGTGTCGTGGGCCGGATCCAGGATGATGTCGTCGTTGGAGGTCCCGGGCGCGATCATCGGGTACACCTTCTCCCGGTAGTCGGTCCGGAAGTCGATCACGACAGGGCGGTCGTCGATCGAGTTCGCCTTCTCGATCGTGGGCACGACATCCTCGGGCGTGTCGACCCGGAACCCGACGCACCCCATCGCCTCCGACCACTTCACGTAGTCGGGCAGGTCCGGCGACAGGTACACCTCGCTGTAGCGCTCCTCGTAGAAGAGCTCCTGCCACTGGCGCACCATGCCGAGGTAGGCGTTGTTCAGGATCGCGATCTTCACCGGGATCTTCTC
>JBKJJI010000316.1:0-2577 GCA_046598115.1 Acidimicrobiia bacterium
ATCAAGCCGATCTCAGAGACGGGATCGAAGCGGTTGGTCCGCGCGGCCATCGAGTACGCCGTGCGCAAGCAGCGCAAGTCCGTGACGATCGTGCACAAGGGCAACATCCAGAAGTTCACCGAGGGCGCGTTCATGAACTGGGGCTATGAGCTCACGCGCGACGAGTTCGCGGACGTGGCGGTGGGTTGGGACGATTGTGGTGGTGACCCCGGCGACAAGATCTTGGTGAAGGACGCGATCGCGGATATCACGTTGCAACAGGTGCTGACCCGGCCCGACGAGTTCGACGTCATTGCGACGACGAACCTCAACGGTGACTACCTGAGCGATGCGTTGGCCGCGCAGGTCGGCGGGATCGGGATCGCGCCCGGCGGCAACATCAACTACGTGACCGGTCACGGGATCTTCGAAGCCACCCACGGAACGGCGCCGAAGTACGCAGGCCAGGACAAGGTGAACCCCGGCTCCGTCCTGCTCTCGGGCGTGATGATGTTCGAGCACCTCGGCTGGCAGGCTGCCGCCGACGACATCGTCGCCGCGCTCGAGGCCACCATCGCCGACAAGATCGTCACCTACGACTTCGCCCGCCTCATGGACGGGGCGACCGAGGTCAAGACGTCGGAGTTCGCCAAGGCCATCGTCGATCACATGTGACGGGCACATGTGATCGGGCGCATGTGACCGAGGTCGCTCGTCCAAGGGGTCGATCCGCGTCGAACGCCGGGTGTGGAGCCAGAATCTGAGATGTTGCTTGCCGAGCTGAACGTCCGCCACACGCGTCGGCACGTCCCGACCCGGCGGATCGCGCTCGGCGACGTCTACCTCCCGACGAGCGGCCCCGCGTACGGTGCCGTCCTCCTCGGGGCCGTCGTCTCGGAGTTCGCCCCCCACCTCGACGAGGAGCAGCGCGACCTCCTGCCCCGGCTCCTCGACGACGCCCGGCGCGGCCTCGCGGTCCCGCGCATCGCCCTGCGCTACCGCCTCCAGACCGACACGCACGGCCTCGATCGCTCGCGGCACCGCATCGTCGGCGAGACCTTCACCCGGTCGGGTCCCGACGGCACCCGGTCCGACTCCCGGATCGTGCTTGAGCTCGACTGCCACGGTCGCCCCGATCCCCAGGTGATCGGGGCCGTCCTCGCGGCCGCTGCGCTACCGAGCTCCGCCCGGACCGTGGCGTTGCGGTCGGTCGACGAAGCGCTCGCCCGCCCGCGTCTCCCCGAGGGCATTGCGGTACGTCGGCTGCTCGACGGCGCGCCCGACCTGCGTGGCCGACCCGGAGCCGCCGGCATCGGGGGATCGGGCGCCTACGTGTCGGGCGCCTACGTGTCGGGCGACGAGTGGCGCGGGATCAGCGCCGATCGGCGCTGGGCGATGGAGGTGCTCGGCATCGCGGCCGGCGCGCACGTCGACCGGGTCGACGTGCAGGCCCGCTTCCGGCGGCTCGCCCGCCTGGCCCACCCCGACCACGGCGGGGCGCGCGACGGCGCGGCCGAGCGGCTCGCCGAGCTGGGCGAAGCGAGAGCGATGCTCCTCGCCGACGCGCCCCGCACGCCGGCCGACGCCGCGGCGCGCACCGGCTGAGGACCTCGGCGAGGGCTGACGTCCCGGGCTTCGGATGCGCCGGGGCGTGCCGGTAGCCTCGCCGCATGGCTTCCTCATCCGTCCACGTCACCGTCACGGGCGCCGCCGGGCAGATCGGGTACGCGCTCGTCCACCGCATCGCGAGTGGGCAGCTCCTCGGCCCCGACCAGCCGATCGTGCTGCGGCTCCTCGAGATCGAGCCCGCGCTCCCGTCGCTCGAGGGCGTCGTCATGGAGCTCGAGGACGGCGCACATCCCCTCCTCGAGGGGGTCGTCGCCACCGCCGACCTGAAGACGGCGTTCGATGGCTCGTCGTGGTGTCTGCTCGTCGGGTCGGTCCCCCGCAAGGCCGGGATGGAGCGAGGCGATCTGCTCTCGGTGAACGGGGGCATCTTCAAGCCGCAGGGCCAGGCGATCAACGACCACGCGGCCGACGACGTACGGGTCGTCGTGGTGGGGAACCCCTGCAACACGAACTGCTTCATCGCCCGCTCGAACGCGCCCGACGTGCCGGTCGACCGGTGGTTCGCGATGACCCGCCTCGACGAGAACCGGGCGAAGACCCAGCTCGCGATCAAGGCCGGGGTGCCCGTGCGCGAGGTCACGAACCTCGCCATCTGGGGCAACCACTCGGCCACCCAGTTCCCCGACTTCGCGAACGCGCGCATCGGAGGGAAGGCGGCGCCCGACGTCATCGGCGACGAGGCGTGGCTCCAGGGCCCGTTCCTGGAGACGGTGCAGAAGCGCGGTGCGGCCGTGATCGAGAAGCGGGGCGCATCGTCGGCGGCATCGGCGGCGCACGCGGCGATCGACTCGGTGAACAGCGTCTGGCGGGCGACCCCCGACGGCGACTGGCACTCCCTCGCGGTGGCGAGCAACGGCGAGTACGGCGTGCCCGAGGGGCTCCAGTTCGGGTACCCGGTCTGCAGCGACGGGTCGACGTGGTCGGTGGTCGAGGGGATCGAGCACGGCGAGTTCGCGCAGGAGCGGATCC
>JBKJJI010000373.1:0-3228 GCA_046598115.1 Acidimicrobiia bacterium
CCGTTGACGAGCTGGTCGAGATCACCGAAGGGTGCGCCGTAGGTCGTCCGATGGCCCGCGATCGCGGCGTTCCCTGCCTGTCCCGGCAAGGCGGTCTCCGGATAGAGCCCCGGACCCTTGCGGAGGTCGTTGCGCGCGACGCCGTTCACGACGATCGCGTCGACCCCGATCTTCGGGATCTTGATGCGAGCGACCGGGTCGCCCTCGGCGGGGACCGTCGGAGCGAGGAGGGCGGGCTCGTCGGTCTCGCTGACCTCGGTCGACTCACCGACCGCGGTGGTGGTCGTCGTCGAGACGGGGGCCGGGACGCCCTCGCGGGCGAGGGTGGTCGCGAAGTCGCGTTCGAGCTGGTTCTGCTCGCGAGAGGTGTAGATGCCGGTACCCCAGAGCTGGTAGCCGACGAAGAGGAGGATGAGGATCCCGGCGGTGATGAAGGTGCGCCCGATAGCTGCCACCACACGCCGCACGTCGCGATCCTAGGTCCCGCGCCTGCTCGTACCTGCGCACGGCGCGACGGTTCGCCCGGCTGATCCGCTCCTCCGTACACTGCCCCCACACCCCGGGAGGCGTTGTGCAACCGGTCGTCCGTCTCCGTTCCGCCGTCTGTCTGCTCGGGCGGTTCCCCGCGCTCGCCGGCGTCGATCTCGACGTCCACGAGGGAGAGGTGGTGCTGCTCGCCGGCGGGAACGGTGCCGGCAAGACGACCCTCCTCCGGGTGCTCGCGGGGCTCGTCCCGCTCCATTCGGGTGAGGCGAACGTGCTCGGCCACGATCTCGCCGTGGACCGCCGCGCCCATCGCCGCGAGCTCGCACTCGTCGGGCACGAGACCGGGTGCTACGACGACCTGACGGTACGAGAGAACCTGGAGTTCACGACGCGAGCCGGGGGCGGTGGCCGCGACGACGTCGACCGAGCGCTCGTGCGGATGGGGCTCGCGCCGCTCGCCGACGTCCGTCATGGGCGCCTGTCGGCTGGGCAACGCCGTCGTCTGGCGATCGCGGCCGGGGTGGTCCGTGCCCCCCGTCTGCTCCTCCTCGACGAGCCCCATGCCGGCCTCGATGCCGACGGTCGTGACGCACTCGACGACGTGCTGCGAACCGGTCGCGCCGAGGGGCGGACCGTCCTCCTCGTCTCGCACGAGCTGGATCGGGTCAGGCCGCTCGTCGATCGCGAGGTGATGCTCGCGTCGGGACGATCCGGGGCGGTGCCCGAGGTGTCGGAACCCGTGGCGACGTGAACCTCGTCCAGGAAGCAGCGCTGGTGGCAGGGAAGGACCTGCGGATCGAGGCCAGGGCGCGGGTCACGCTCCAACAGGTGGTGCCGTTCGGCCTGATCGTGCTCCTCCTGTTCGCCTTCGCGCTCGATCCCGACCGCGGTGTGCTGCGTCGGGTCGCGCCGGGGTTGTTCTGGGTGACGGTGCTCCTCGCCGCACTCCTCGCCGTCTCCCGCTGCTACAGCATCGAGTCGGAGAACGGAGCCATCGATTCGCTGCGGATGTCGGGCCTCGACCCCGCCGGCGTGTTCCTCGGGAAGGCGGCGGCGGTCGCCGTCGAGCTCGCGGTGCTGGAAGCGGTCCTCGCCGCGGGAGTGGTGCTGCTGTTCGACGTCGGCATCGCCTCGGTCGGCCCGCTCGTGCTCGCGAGCGTCGCCGCGACCGTGGGCGTCGCGGCCACCGGTACCCTCTACGGCGTGCTCGCTGCGGGACTACGGGTGCGTGAGACCCTGGTGCCGGTGCTGCTGCTCCCCGTGGTGTCGCCGGTGCTGTTGGGCGCCACGCGCGCGTGGGAGGCGGCGATCGATGGTGTCCCCTCCGACGCGTGGCCCTGGATCGGACTCCTGTCGATCTTCGCCGTCCTCTACATCGCAGTCGGGATGCTCGCGTACGGTTCGTTGCTGGAGGAAGCATGATGCTCCTGAAGCCTGCAGTCGGGAAGGCCCTCGGCTGGGTCACGCTCGCTGCGCTCGTCGTGCTCGCGCTCTTCGGGCTGTGGGGAGCACCCCCGGACGCGGTGCAAGGTGATGCCCAGCGCCTCATGTACCTGCACGTCCCTGCGGCGTGGGTCGCGTACCTCGCGTTCGCGATCACCGCGCTCGCGTCCGGCCTGTGGCTGTGGCCCCGGACGCGCTCGGAGGTGTGGGATCGCGTCGCCGGCGCCTCGGCCGAGCTCGGCGTCATCTTCACCGCGCTCACGCTTGTCCTCGGATCGCTCTGGGGTCGTCCGATCTGGGGCGTCTGGTGGGCCTGGGACGCCCGGTTGGTCACGACCGCCGTCCTCCTCTTCCTCTACCTCGGGTACCTCGCGCTGCGGCAGGTCCCCGCGTCGCCCGAGGCGCGTGCACGCCGGTCCGCCATCGCTGCATTGATCGCCTTCGTCGACGTGCCGATCGTGCACTTCTCGGTGACCTGGTGGCGCACGCTCCACCAGGAGGCGACGGTCTTCGATCCGTCGCTCAAG
This sequence comes from Acidimicrobiia bacterium, assembly GCA_046598115.1. Lineage (GTDB taxonomy): Bacteria > Actinomycetota > Acidimicrobiia > IMCC26256 > PALSA-555 > DASUAO01. The sequence continues at coordinate 2,457 of JBKJJI010000373.1, forward strand.
GCCAACATCCACGGGGTGATGGCGTTCACCCTGTGGTTCGGGGTGCTCGCCTTCACGCTGCTCTTCGTCTACCTCCTCGATCGCAGGTACCGGCTCTCGGCGCTCGAGGACGGTCTCGAAGATCGCGAGCTCGCGCAGGCGATCGCCGAGCGGGTTGCCGGTGCGGGGACCCCGGCGGGGCGCACCGCGTCGGCGTCCGTGGACGAGCCCGCCGGGATCAGCCGATGACGGACGCCGGGTACGTCATCGCCGGCTGGGCGATCACGGGCGGGGCCGTGCTCGCCTACTGGCTGCGACTCGTGCGGCGCAGTCGCGCGGCCGAGGCGACCCTCCGTCCTCCCGACGGGGCCGGCTCGTGACCGACTCCCGTCGCCGCCGGCGGGCGTGGATCGCCGTCGGGATGTGCGTCGCGGCTCTGGTGGCGATCGTCGCGCTCGGTGTCGTGCTCTCCGAGAACGTCGTCTACTTCCGGACTGTCTCCGAGGCGGTCGCGCAGCGCACCGAGCAGGGCTCCGACCGGTTCCGTCTCGCGGGCGAGGTCGTTCCGGGGAGCATCCGCGAGGTTCGGCGCGGTGTGCGTTTCGAGGTCACCGACGGCGAAGCCACCGCCAGCGTCCTGCACCGTGGCGACCCCCCAGACCTCTTCGAGGACGGGGCACCCGTCGTGTGTGAAGGGAGATGGGGTCGCGCCGCCTTCGACTCCGATCGCATCATGATCCGGCACGGCAACGAGTACACGCCGCCCGACGTTGATGCAGGGCGCCAGCCCTCC
>JBKJJI010000164.1:0-8930 GCA_046598115.1 Acidimicrobiia bacterium
GGACCGGCGGTCCCGCCGCCGCCCCGGAGCGGATTCCGTGGGCCCGACTCCACGAGGACGCGATCGCGATGGCTGCCGGCCTGCAGGCCCGCGGTGTGGGTCCTGGCATCAACGTCGCCCTCATCGGGCCCACGTCCCGCCCGCTCGTCACCGCGATCCAGGCGATCTGGCTCGCCGGGGGAACCCTCGTCACCCTGCCGCTCCCGATGCGCCTCGGATCGATCGAGGAATTCGTCGAGCAGACGCGTCGCCGGATCGAGAACGCCGAGGCCCGGATGGTCATCGTCGACCCGGCGCTGGAGGAGTTCATCACCGAGGACGGCCCGCCCGTCGTCCGCCTCGACGCGCTGGCGGGTCTCCCCGGTGCCTGGGAGCGTCCGCCCGACGACCCCGAGCGCCTCGCGATCATCCAGTTCACGAGCGGGTCGACCTCCGACCCGAAGGGCGTGATGCTCCCTCACCGCTGCGTGGTCGAGAACATCGACGCCATCGTGGAAGGGGCGGCGCTCGGGGAGGGCGACGTCGGCGTGTCGTGGCTCCCGCTCTACCACGACATGGGGCTCATCGGTCTCCTGATGACCCCGATGCTCACCGGCTTCGATCTCGGGATCGCCGCGCCTCAGGACTTCCTCGCGACACCGGGCGACTGGATGCAGTGGCTGTCCGACGAGCACGCCACGATCACCGGTGGCCCCAACTTCGCGTACGCGCTGGCCGCGCGGGCACTTCGACGGCTCGACGACCTCGACCTCTCGACCTGGCGCATGGCCCTCAACGGGGCCGAACCGATCGACCCCCTCGCCGTGGAGTCGTTCCTCGACGCGGGCGCGGCCCACGGCCTCGACGCGAAGTCGGCGTTCTGCGTGTACGGCATGGCCGAAGCAACCCTGGCGATCTCGTTCCCGGAACCGGGCACGGGGATGACGGTCGACGCCGTCGATCCCCACGTGCTCGAGCACGAGCGGATCGCGGCACCGGCGACCGGCGACCGTGTGCGCCGGCTGCCCTTCCTCGGCCGCACTCTCCGCGGCCTCGAGCTGCGGGTGTGCGACCCCGAGACGGGGCTGGAGCGCGCCGACCGAGAGGTCGGAGAGCTGGAGCTGCGCGGCGGATCCGTGACCCCCGGCTACTACGGGCGACCCGACGTGACCGCGGCGACCTTCCACGACGGGTGGTTACGCACCGGCGACCTCGGCTACCTCGTCGCCGACGAAGTGGTCGTCTGCGGGCGGATCAAGGACGTGATCATCATCGGTGGCCGGAACGTCTTCCCCGAGGAGATCGAGCGGGCCGCCGCAGCCGTCGAGGGCGTACGGGTCGGCAACGTCATCGCGTTCGGGACGGAAGGGCGCCGCGGCAAGGAAGGCATCACCGTCGTCGCCGAGACCCGCTCCGCGGACCGGAAGGCGCTGCGCGACGAGATCATCGACCGGGTCTGCGACGCCGTCGGGATCCCGCCGCTCGAGGTGGTCCTCGTCGAGGCGGGGAGCCTGCCGAAGACCTCCTCCGGGAAGCTCCAGCGCTCCTTGTGCAAGGCCCAGCACGGGAACGCCACGCTGCAGCTGGCCTGACCGTTCCACCTGACCAGGCGGGCGGGACCGGGCCGCCGAGGGCTGCGCCGACGCCTCCCGAACCTGCGATTCGGGGCACAATGGAGGCCCGCCGCCTCTCGCCCGAGCCGAACCGCCATGACCACCATCACCCGCGCCGCGCTGGCGCCCACCCAGCCCGTCGACATCCACCGACGTCGCGACCTCGCGCGCCTCGCGCTCGTCGTCCTGGTGCTCGTGGGGGCACTCCGGCTCCCCGCGTTCTTCGTCGACGTCTTCAACTCCGACGAGACCTTCCTCGCGACGCAGGCCGAGGTGATCCGCGACGGAGGCAACCTCTACGAGGAGGCCGCCGACCGGAAGCCGCCGCTCGTCCCCTACCTCTACGCGGGTGCGTTCGAGCTGTTCGGCACCAACGACCTCTGGTCGATCCGGGTCATCGCGATGCTCGCCGCCGCCCTGACCGCCTGGCTCCTGGCAGTCGAGGCACGTCGCCGGTACGGGCGGCGTGCCGGCTGGGCCGCGGGTCTGCTGTGCGTCTTCGCGCTCATCGCCTTCGCGCCCCAGGACGGACAGGCGGCGAACTTCGAGATCTTCATGCTCCCCGCGATGACCGCCGCGGTGCTCCTCGCTCGACGGGGGCGCGGCGTGTCGGCCGGAGTGGCCGTGGCCGTCGCCGCGCTCGCGAAGCAGACCGGGGCCGCCACGCTGCTCCCCGTCCTCTACCTCGCCTGGCGAGCCAAGGGGCGGCGCGGCATCACCGAGGCGCTCGGTGGGTTCGGCGTACCGATCGCGCTCGTCGCGCTCGCGCTCGGACCGGGCCAGCTCATGTACTGGACCGTGCTCGGCAACGGCTCGTACGTGAGCGTCGAGACCGCGTCGACGTACGTGCTGAGCATGTTCGCGGTCATGTCGATCGCCTGGATCGCCTGCAACCTGCCCATCGTGTGGCGCCTGCCCACGGCATGGCGCGACCGCTACACCGCGGCACGCGACGGCATCCACGACCTCGACCTGTGGCTCTGGCTCCTGTCCGCCGTGCTCTCGGTGATGGTCGGGCTCCGCTTCTTCGGGCACTACTACCTCCAGCTCGTCCCGCCGCTGGTGCTCCTCACGGCGGGCTCGCTCACGCGTGCATCGCGACGCCAGGCGCGCGCGACGGTCGCGATCGCCGCCGCGTTCGCGATCGGGTTCTCCGCCGCCGGCTACTTCATGCGGCCGTTCGACGCCGATCTCGAGTACCGCAGCATGAGCCGGTACCTCGCGGCGCACACCCGCCCGAACGACCGCGTGCTCGTCTGGGGCAGCGTCCCCGAGATCTACTGGGCGTCCGGGACCCGCCCCGCGACCCGGTTCATCACGACCGCCGGCTTCCTCGGCAACGCACAGCCGGGTCGGCCGGCGTCCGACGCCGCGCCCGAGGACTCCAGCCCGGTCGCCTGGGACTGGTTCTTCGAGGACCTCGCAGCCCACCCGCTGCCCCGCTTCTTCGTCGACACCGCCCCGGCCCAGATCCGTGGTGCCCAGTGGACGCCGATCGATCGCTTCCCGCGGCTCGAGGCGATGCTCCAGTCGCAGTACCGGTTCGTCTCCTCGATCGACGGCATCGACCTCTACGAGCGCCTGCCCGCCTGACGCGTCACACGAGCGGCCACGGCACCGAGTGGTACCCGGCATCGGGTTCGGGGAACGCCCCCGCTCGCACGAGTGCGTCGGCGCGTTCGGCGACCGCCTCGATCTCGTGGGGGGCGAGCAGCGCGCCAAGTCGGCGGCCGAGCGGGCCCCCGTCGAGCTCGGCGCGCGCCCGGCACACATCGTCCGCGATCGTTCCCGGGAGCGGCATCCCCGCGAAGTCCCAGATCACCGTCCGGAGCTTCCACATCGGATGGAACGTGAGCCCGTGGTCGATCCCGACGACGGCGTCGTGCTGGCGGTCGCGCAGACAGTGACCGCCCTTGCGGTCCGTGTTGTTCGCGAGGACGTCGAACGCCGCGAACCGTTGGAACTCGTCTTCGCGCCCGGCGAGCAGCGTGAAGTACTGCTCGTCCGGGTCGTGGTCGACGAACTGCTGCACCGCCCCCTCGCCGAGGACGCCGTCGCCGCGCATGACGGTGACGGGGACGATCCCCCACCCGAGCCCGACGGAGAGCTCGTACGCCGCGACCTCCCGACGGCACAAGGTCCCGTCGGGGAAGTCCCACAACGGTCGCTCACCGCGCCGAGGCTTGTAGACCGCGGAGATGGTGATGTCGTCGAGCGTCGCCTCGACGAGGAACGTCGCGTTCGACGAGTAGCGCATCCGCCCGGCGATCTCGAGGTCGCCGGCCTCGAGGACGCGCGCGATCGCCGCGGGCGTCAGTTCCAGCGGGGACACCGGTGCCCGGCGGGGTCCATCGGCATCCCGCACAGCGGGCAGGGCGGGCGTCCCGCGGCCACGACCTCGTCGCCGTGCGCGATGAGCGCGCGCAGCTGCGGACGCGTCGCGTGGATCCGGGCGACGTACCCCGAACCGTCGTCGTCGGGCCCGTCGTCGGGCCGGTCGTCATCAGGGACGTCGTCGCCCGCGTGCTCCCGGAGCTCGAGCAGCACGAGACCGCGGTCGGGATCGAAGCCGAGGCCGATCAGCCGGGCCCGGAACAGAGGCACGGTCGGCTCCCGCAGCTCGACCCGCTCGAGCGGGACTGCGACCAGATCCTCCGGGTACTCCTCCGACAGGCGGTCGAGGAATGCGCCTGCCTCCTTCGCCAGGAGTGCGATCTGCTCCTTCTCGACGAGCACGGTCAGCTGAGCGTCGGAGTTACGCGCCTGGAGGTAGAACGCACGCGCGCCCGGCTCACCGACGGCACCCGTCGCGATCGACTCCGTGTCGAAGAACTCGATCTCGCTCACCCGCGAACCGCCGGAGCCAGCTCTTCTAGCGTTCCAGTGTCGTTGCACTTGACCATCGCGACACCGTGTCCGGAGAACTCGAACACCGTGACCGAGGCCGGCGACACGATCACGCGCTGGAAGAGGTCGAGGTGCATCCCCCCGAAGTGCGCGATGGCCGCCTTGATCGGGTCGGCATGCGACACCACCACCACGATCTCGCCGGGGTGTGCCGCGACCACGCCCTCGAGCGCAGCAACCATCCGCGACTGCATCGCGGCAAGCGACTCGCCGCCGGGGAACGCCGCACGCGAAGGCGTCCGCTGCACGACCTTCCACAGGTCGGTCTTGGCGAGGTCGGCGATCTTCTTCCCTGTCCACTCGCCGTAGTCGGCCTCGAGCACCCCGTCGAGCGGACAGACCTCGAGGCCGTGCCGCTCGGCGACCGCGCTCGCGGTCTGCGTCGTGCGCTCGATCGGGCTGGCGTAGACAGCGGCGACGGGGAGCGCGGCGAGCCGTTCGCCAAGCGCGATCGCCTGCGTGTGGCCCGTCTCGGAGAGATCGATGCCCGGCGTCCGGCCGGAGAGCAACGGACCGGTCTGCGCGGTCACGGCGTGGCGAACCAGCACGAGCCGGGTACCGCGCGATGGAGCAGACGATGCCATGGATCCGATGGTACCGGCGCCCCTTCCCGACGATCCCGCGTCGGCGGCGAGGGCGCGCCCGACGACGCGTACCATGCACCGCATGCCCGACGCCCCGGTCAACCTCACCCCGCACGGCCCCCCCGACACCGTGCTCGACCCCGAGCCGACCGAGGCGCTCGCGGCGCTCGCCGCGGCGCTCCGTTCCCCCGACGACGCACAGCGCGAGGCGGTGAGTCGCGTCGCGGCGCGTTGGCCGCGGTTCCTCGATGCGTGGGCGCATCTCGGGCTCCTCGCACGCGACGACGTCGAGGCGTACGCCGCGTTCCGCGTCGGCTACCACCGCGGCCTCGACCGGCTCCGCCAGAACGGGTGGCGCGGCTCGGGGTACGTGCGGTGGGCCGAACCGGAGAACCGCGGGTTCCTCCGCTCGCTCGCCGGGCTCGGCCGCGCCGCGGCCGCGATCGGCGAAGGCGACGAGGCCCAGCGCTGCAACGACTTCCTCCGCCAGGCCGACCCGAGGTGGGACGCACAGGGCGCGGTGGAGTCCGCGGACCCCACGTCGGCATAGGGGTCTCGGGAGAGGGCGTCGGCAGCGGTGGCTCGGCGTCTCCTCGAACAGGGAGCGGACGGGCGCGCCCCGTAGGATCGGCGGCCATGAAGCGAGCGCTGGTCACAGGGATCACCGGCCAGGACGGCCGACACATGTCGGAGTTCCTGACCGACAAGGGGTACCAGGTCTTCGGGCTGGTCCGCGGCCAGAACAATCCCAAGGTCCAGGTCGTCACCGACGAGAACCCGGCCCTCGAGCTCGTCGAGGGCGACCTCCGCGACCTCTCCTCGCTCATCGCCGCGGTCGAGCAGGTCCAGCCCGACGAGGTCTACAACCTCGGCGCGATGAGCTTCGTGGCGCTGTCGTTCCGCCAGCCCGAGCTCACCGCCGACATCACCGGGCTCGGGGTGCTGCGGATGCTCGAGGCCATCCGCATCGTCGGAGGCGCCGAGAACAACCCGATCCGCTTCTACCAGGCGTCGTCGTCGGAGATGTTCGGCAAGGTCCGCGAGACGCCCCAGACCGAGGCCACACCCTTCCACCCACGCTCGCCGTACGGCGTCGCGAAGGTCTTCGGCCACGACATGACGGTCAACTACCGCGAGTCCTACGGCCTGCACGCGTCTTCCGGGATCTGCTTCAACCACGAAGGCCCGCGCCGGGGGCTCGAGTTCGTCACCCGGAAGATCACCAACGGCGTCGCTCGCATCAAGCTCGGCCTCCAGGACTCCATCACGCTCGGCAACCTCGACGCGGCGCGCGACTGGGGCTTCGCGGGCGACTTCGTCGAGGCGATGTACCTCATGGTCCAACAGGACGAGCCCGACGACTTCGTGATCGCGACCGGTGAGTCCCACACGATCCGTGAGTTCCTCGACCTCGCGTTCAGCAACGCCGGGATCGACGACTGGAAGCCGTACGTCCGCAACGACCCCCGCTTCGAGCGTCCGGCCGAGGTCGACCTGCTGATGGGCGACCCGACGAAGGCCCACGACACACTCGGCTGGCAGCGCAAGACCCGCTTCGAGGGGCTCGTCGCGATGATGTACGAGCACGACCTCCAGGAAGAGTCGGTGCGCGCCGGGATGCAGCGCTGAGTCGAACGGGCTCAGGCCGCCGCCGCGGCCGCCTTGCGCGCCGCGATGAGGACCGGGTCCCACACCGGCGAGAACGGTGGGGCGTACGCGAGGTCGAGCGACGAGAACTCCTCCGCGGTCATCTCGTTCCAGACGGCCGCGGCCAGCACGTCGACCCGCTTGGCCGCGCCCTCTTCTCCCACGATCTGCGCGCCGAGGATCCGACCGCTGCCGCGCTCGGCAACGACCTTGATCCGGATCGGCGTGGCACCCGGGTAGTAGTGGGCCCTGGTCTCACCGTCGATCGTCGCGGCGACAGCATCGAACCCCGCCTCGTCGGCCTCGCGCTCGCCCAGGCCCGTGCGTGCCACCTCGTACTTGCAGATCTTCGAGATCGCGGTGCCGATCACGCCCGGGAACACCGCGTCGCCGCCGGTCAGGTTGATGCCGGCCACGCGTCCCTGCTTGTTGGCGTGCGTACCGAGTGCGATCGCGACCCCTCGACGAGACACCCGATGGAACGTCTCGACGCAGTCGCCGACGGCGAACACCCCGTCGACGGAGGTCCGCTGGTGGTCGTCGACCACGATGCCTCCGGTGGCGCCGACGTCGATCCCCGCCTCCACCGCGAGCCCGGCGTTCGGCCGAACCCCCAGACCGAGGACCACGAGGTCGGCGGGGAGGAGGGATCCAGCAGCGTGCACCCCGCGCACTGCGCCGTCCTCCACCTCGAACCCGTCGACCACCGCATCGAGGTGCAGCGACACCCCCACTGCACGCAGCGCATCAGCGACGAGCGCGCCCATGTCGGGGTCGAGCGTGCTCATCGGCTGCGACGCTCCTTCGACCAGTGCAACATCGAGCCCGCGGAGGACGAGCGCCTCCGCGAGCTCCAGCCCGATGTAGCCACCCCCCACCACGATCGCGTGGCGCGCGTCGCCCGCGTCGACGGCCTCGCGCACCGCGATCCCGTCGGTGAGCGACTGGACGCCGAAGACGCCTCGAGCGTCGACCCCGGGGATCGGCGGACGCGTCGGAGTCGCGCCGGTCGCGATCACGAGCCGGTCGTACGATTCGTCGGCTTCCAAGCCCTCGGACAGATCACGGACACGGACGGTCGCGCGGGCGGTGTCGATCGCCACGACCTCGTGCCGCATGCGCACGTCGAGCCCACGCGCCCGGTGCTCCTCAGGAGTGCGGGCGACCAGCTCCGACGGGTGGTGGACGAGATCGCCCACGAAGTACGGGATGCCGCACGCGGCGTACGACGTGTACGTACCCCGCTCGAAACAGACGATCGAGAGCTCGTCCTCCGACCGTCCACGACGTGCCTGCGCCGCGGCCGACATCCCCGCCGCGTCGCCCCCGATGACGACGAGGCGCTCCTGCCCGTCTGAGCTCATGGCGCGACTACCGCGCCGACGCCCGACCGAGAGCGGCCTCGGCCTCTTCGACGAAGCGCACGACGAGCTCGCCGGCGGGGACGACGTCGTGGATGGACCCCACACCCTGTCCGCAGGGATAGCACTCGCGCTCGGGATCGACATCGGTCGCGTCGTCGCCCTGCGGGAGGTGCATGAAGCCCCCCGACATCGACACCATCATCTGGTCGGGGAAGGGACGAAGCTCCTCGGGGTGCTCCTCGTAATGCTGGGTCGTCTTGTTGCGCACCGTGCGCATGGTCTTGCCCGAGAACGCCTTGCTCACGACGGTGCCGTCCTCCCCGGTCTTCAGGAGCGCGTCCTTGTACCCGGGCACCGAACGCGCCTCGGGGGTGGCGATGAACCGCGTCCCCACCCAGACCCCGTCGGCGCCGAGCATCAGCGCCGCAGCGAGGCCCCGCCCGTCGAAGATGCCGCCCGCGGCCACGACGGGGACCCGGTCTCCCACCGCGTCGACGATCTGGGGCACCAGGGGCATCGTCGCGACCGTCCCGGTGTGACCGCCAGCCTCGGTCCCCTGCGCGACGACGAGGTCGCATCCGGCTTCCACCGCCGCGATCGCGTGTCGGACCTTGCCGCACATGTTCACCACGATCACGTTGTGCTCGTGGCAGAGGTCGATCACCTCGCGCGGGACCCCCAGCGCCGCCACGAACACGGGCACCCCTTCGGCGATGATCAGCTCCACGTTCGTGAGCATCTGCTCGGGGAGCGCGGTGAGGAGGTCGACCCCGATCGGCCGGTCGGTGAGCTCCTTCGTGCGTCGGATCTCGTCGACCATCTGCTCGCTGCTCATC
>JBKJJI010000165.1:0-11459 GCA_046598115.1 Acidimicrobiia bacterium
GCACGACCTCGAGCTCCACGCCCATCGCCCCGAGTGCGCCGAAGTGCATGTCGAGCTTGCGGCTGCCGATGTTGTCGCCCCCGGGCATCGCGACCCGAGCCCGGCCCGCACGGGCGAGCAGCGGACCGAGGACGTTGATCGACGCTCGCATCCGGCTGACGAGCTCGTACGGCGCCTCGGCTGCGAGCGCGTCGGGCACCCCGATGCGCAGCTGGTCGCCGGTGTGCTCCGCTTCGGCACCGATCGCCGCGAGCAGGTCGATCATCACGGACAGGTCGTCGACGGCCGTGACGTTGCGCAGCACCGTGGTGCCCGGGGCGAGGAGCGCCGCGGCCATCTGCTTGAGGCCCGCGTTCTTCGTCATCCCCGACACGCGCACGGTCCCCGACAAGGGACCCTGCGGGTGCACGATGTACCGGTCGACGTACGGGTCCCGCTCGGCTCGGTCCATCGTGCGCAAGCGTACGGGCTGGTCCCGAACGCGGCCTCGCCGCGCGCGGTCCTGGCGCCGTCGCCGCCCGCGCAACGCCGCCCGCTCAACGCCCTTGGTAGACGGGCTCCCGGCCCTCGACGAAGGCCGTGATGGCCTCCTTCATATCGTCGGAGCGCAGGCACACAGCCTGGGCCGCCGCCTCGACCCGCAGGCCCTCACGCACGGTGAGCCCGGAGCCTGCCGCCTCGACCGCCCGCTTCGCGCCCTGCACCGCGAGCGGCGGCTGTGCCGCGATCGCCCGTGCGAGACCGAACGCCTCTTCGTCGAGCTCCTCGTCGGAGACGACGCGCTCCGCGACACCAAGACGCTCGGCCTCGTCGGCGTCGAACTTCGCGGCCGTGAAGATCAGCTCCTTGGCCTTCCCGGCGCCGATGAGGCGCGGAAGGCGCTGGGTCCCCCCGAGGTCGGGGATGATCCCGTACTTGAACTCGAGCAGCCCGAGCTTCGTCCCGCGCGCGACGACCCGAAGATCGCACGTCAGCGCGAGCTGCAATCCCGCGCCGAGGGCGTACCCACGCACCGCGGCGATCGTCGCGAACGGTGCTTCGGCCAGCCAGGTGTACGCCTCCTGCGCGCCGAGGATGGTCGCGGCGACGGGGTCGGCGTCGGCGTCGTCGCCCATGGACCCGAGCGCGCCCATGACGCCGGAGTCGCCCGCGGTGGTGTTGGCGGTGAAGACGCTCGTGTCGATCCCGCTCGAGAACGCCCGCCCCTCGCCGATCACGACGAGTGCCCGGAGATCGCCGGGGTCGGCGAGGAGGGCCGCGCCGAGGGCACGCATCTCGGACCACATCTCGACCGTGAAGGCGTTGAGCGTGTCGGGACGCGCCAGCGTCAGGCGGCCGACATGGTCCTGCTGCTCGAACCGCAGCGTCGTCAGGGTGGCCGGGTCGAACGGTGCCATGGAGGAGGCTACCCGGCGCGGGGGAACGTGATCGCGGTGTCGTCGCGTTCGAGCGCGAGCGCGGCGTCGTCGCCCACGCAGATCACCTCGATCGGCTGCGTGAACCCGGGTACGGCGAGCGCACCGCGCGGGATGGCCGTCGTGCCGGCCGGAAGCGTCTCGGCGATGGCCGCGGTCGCGAGCATCTCGCCGGGGCCCGCCGCGGTGCACAGACGCGCGGCGAGGTTCACCGCGCTCCCGACGTAGTCGTCGCCCTCGAGGAGGATCACCGGGCCCGTTGCCATGCCGCCGCGCAGCGGGAGCCCGCCGGTCGCCTCCTCGAGCACACCGGCGCGCATGAGCCCCACCGCCGCCTCGACGAGGCGCTCCTCCTTGGTGCTCACGAGCATCACGCCGTCGCCGAGCCACTTGTCGACGCGCACCGCGTGGTCGGACGCGGCCTCGCGCACGTAGGCGCGGAACCGGGTGAGGAGGCGCACGGCCTCCTCGTCACCGTGGAGATCCGTGAACCGGGTGAACCCCGACAGGTCGAGGAAGGCGAAGGAACGTTGGACGCGCATGGCTCCAGTGTGACGTACGCGCGACGCGAACCTGCGACTCGTTTCGGTCTCGACACATGCTGTTCACCTGGACAGCACCTTGCGGGTGCGAGCTCATGGGAGTGAGCGCACCCATGTGACGGAAGTCTCAACCACATCGGCGAGCACCGCCTCCGTCGTCAGCCCGGAACGCTTCAGGGGGCGGAACCCGTGGTCGGCGGTGGCGAGCCAGTGCCGCGTCACCGCACCCTTGACCTTGCGGGACGAGCGGGTGAGCTGCGCACGCGGCGCCAGGGAGTCGCGGGTCCCGCTCACGAAGAGGACCGGGACCGTCAGTCGCTTGAAGTGCTCGTCGCGACGCCGCTCGGGCTTGCCCATCGCCTGGAGCGGGTACCCGAGCAGGAGCAGGCCCAGCGCCGGCAGAGGATCGTCCTCGGCGCCGACGACGAGCGAGCAGTACCGACCGCCCATCGAACGACCCCCGAGCACGATCCGCTCGGGAGGGAGCCTGGTGCGACGAGCCAGCGCCGCGGCCGCGTCACGTGTCGCGGCATCGAGCACGACGGGCCGATCGGGCGCCCGACGGCCGGCGATCCGATACGGATAGTCGAACCGCAGCGATGGGATGCCGGCGTCGGCGAGCGCATCGGCAACGGCGACCAGCGCGGGAGCGTTGCGATCGGAACCCGCGCCGTGGGCCAGGAGGACCGCTCGGTCCGAGCCCGCACGCGGACCGCGGAAGGTCGAGCTGCTCATCGGCCTGCTCATCGGCCTGCTCATCGGCCTGCTCATCGGGCCGCAGTCTGCTCGCCGAGCACCCACCGCCGTAGGAACGCCTCGGTGCGCGTCCACGCGTCGAGCAGGGTCTCCTCGCCCGCCCACCCGTGCCCCTCGCCCGGGTACGACCGATGCTCCACCGTGCCTCCGGCACGCCGGATCCCCTCGACGAGCGCCACCGCTTGCGCGGGTGGCACGACCTTGTCGGCATCGCCCTGGAGGACGAGCGTCGGCACCCGGATCTCGGCGGCGCGCGTGACGGGCGACCGCTCGCGGTAGCGCGCCGCCTCGGCGGGGAGCGGGCCCACGATGCGATCGAGGTACCGCGACTCGAACCGGTGCGTCGTCGTCGCGAGCGCGGCCAGGTCGGTCACGCCGTAGGAGCTCACGACCGCGCGCACCAGCTCCGGGTGCTGCGCCGCCAGCAGCAGCACCGTGAGGCCGCCCGCGCTGCTGCCGATCGCTGCCACCCGGGTCGGGTCACCCCAGCCCCGGTCCCCCGCCGCTCGGATCGACGACGCGACGTCGTCGACGTCAAGCACACCCCAGCCCTCGGCGAGGCGCTGGGTGTACGCGCGTCCGTGCCCCGTGCTCCCGCGGAAGTCGGGCGCGAGCACCGCCCACCCCTGCGAGACGAACCGCTGGAGCCACGGTCGCCACTGCACCGTCGCCTGTCCGGTCGGACCCCCGTGGACGTCGACGAGCAGAGGTGGCGGGCCCGCGCGCGTCGCGGCGGGCGAGGGCCGGTACAGCAACCCGGCGAGCGTCACACCGTCGGTGCTCGTCCACTCGACGGTCTCGGGCTCCACGCACCCGTCCTCCAGCCCGTCGGGCGCGCCGCGTGCGACGACCCGGCGCCCGAATGAGGAAGCAGACGAGGAAGCAGACGAGGGCGTGGCGACCGTCACCGTCGGAGGCGTGCGCGCGCCGGACCGGATCGCGACGATCCCGCCGCCCCCCCAGTCGAGCCCGTGGTGCCAGCCCCTCGCGACGTCGGCGACCTCCCCGGACGCGACCTCCTCCCTGGACCCCACGTCCTCCCTGGACCCCACGTCGGCGACGACGAGACGGGCGAAGCCGCGCTCGTTGCGCACGAACGCGATCGCCGTCCCGTCGGGCGCCCACGCGAACGAGCGTTGGCCCGGGCCCCACGCCGGCTCGGCGTGCTCGTGCAGCTCATTGCGCAGCGGCCGCGGGTCCGACCCGTCTGCAGCCGCCACCCGGATGTTGGCCCAGCCCCCGGCGTCGCTCACGAACGCGAGGCGCGCACCGTCGGGCGAGAAGCGCGGCTGGCCGACGGACTCGTCGGCGCCACCGGCCACGACCCGAGGCGCCCGTCCGTCGCCGTCGGCGACCACGATGCGCGAGGCGTCCCACGACATCGCGGCGAGGTCCCACTCGTGCCATGCGAGCCGCGACCCGTCGGGCGTCCAGGCCGGATCCCAGGCGAAGTCGGCGTGCGAGACGACCGTCGGCGGGCGGTCGTCGTCCGTCGCGACGACGGCGATCGCACACGTCGCGTCGGTCTCGAGGACGAACGCCACACGCGACCCGTCGGCGGTCGACGCGGGCGCCGCCGCGCGACCCCCGGCGCTCATGACCCGCGTCGGGCCACCCTCGAGCGTGAGCGCGACGAGCGATCCATCGACACCGACGACGGCGCAACGCCGAGACCCGACCCAGCACCAGGTCCCGCCCCCGGTCGCCCGCGCGGCGGCGACGTCGGTCCCGGTCGTGACCACACGCGGCGGCGCGGACCCGTCGGCGGGTGCCACGAGGAGGTCGGCGCGACCCCCGGTTCCCTCGAGCCAGCCGAGCCACCGGCCGTCCGGCGACCACCGGGGCTCGGCGACGACGCCCGCACGAGCGATGCGCACGGGATCGATGGGCACCACGCCCGGAGGGTACCGGTGCGGTCCGCGACGGCTCTCTCGGTTGGCGCATCGGTTGGCGCATCGGTTGGCGCGTCGGTTGCGAACCCCGACCCGGGATGGGAGCCTGCCGACATGCACTTCCCCCGCAGGCTCGCTGCGATCGTCACCGCCACCGGCGCAGCTGCGCTCCTCGGCGCCGCGTGCGTGCCGATCGCACCCCCGGCCACGGTGAACGGGCGCATGCCCGACAGCGCCCTGACGGTGATCTCACCGGCGTGCAGGGTCCCGCACGACCTCGCACCGCGACTCCAGGCGATGCTCGAGGCCGCTCGGATCGCGGGGGTCGAGCTGGCGCCCGAGCGCAGCTCCTACCTCCCGCCGGGCACGCCGACCCCACCGGAGATGACCTCCTGCTACCGCAGCGTGGAGATGCAGGTCTGGTGGCGGGACTACTACTGCTCGATCGGGCGGTGCGGCCAAGCCGCGGTCCCCGGGACGAGCAAGCACGGGCTCGGCCGGGCCGTCGACTTCGACGACCAGGAGGGCCAGATGCGGTTCGACTCGCCCGGGTACCACTGGCTCGCCGCGTACGCCGGCGCGTACGGCTTCTCCCAGCCCCTCTCCAACACGCCGTTCGGCGCCAACCCCGAGCCGTGGCACTGGGTCGCCGCCTGAGGCAGCCCCTGGACTCGAGCCGCCGGACCGCCGGCCGCGGGGGTCTCCGCCAGGGCTCAACGGCGGTCGGCCCGGTAGAATCGTCTCCTTATGTCTGGCCCGGTCCCGTCCCCCCAGACGCCGTCCCCCCACAAACCCCTGCGCATCGCCTACCTCGTCTACCGGGGCAACCCCCACTGTGGGGGCCAGGGCGTCTACACCCGTGAGCTCGCCGCGGAGCTCACGCAGCTGGGCCACGAGATCACGGTGTTCTCGGGGCCGCCGTACCCCGATCTCGTCGATCCGAAGCAGCTCGTCGAGCTCCCCGGCCTCGACCTGTACCGGGCGAACAACCCCTTTCGCGTCCCCTGGCCCCACGAGTTCCGTGACCTGATCGACGTCCGCGAGTTCGCCATCATGTGCGGGGCTGGGTTTCCCGAGCCGTACGCCTTCAGCCTGCGGGTCCGCCGGGAGCTGCGCGACCGCCGGGGCGAGTTCGACCTCGTCCACGACAACCAGTGCCTCGGCCGGGGGCTCCTCCCGATGATGCACGAGGACGGCTGGCCCGTCCTGGCCACCCTGCACCACCCGATCACCGTGGACCGAGAGCTCGACCTGGCCCACACCACGAACCCGTGGCGCAAGCTCACGCTGCGCCGCTGGTACGCCTTCCTCGACATGCAGATGGAGGTCGCGCGCCAGATCCCGCGTGTGCTCACGGTCTCGGAGTCGTCGCGGGGCGACATCGTCGAGCAGATGGGCGTCCCGGCCGGGTCGCTGCACGTGGTCCCCGTCGGGATGAACCCGGCGGTCTTCCGTCCCAAGCCCGAGATCGCACGGGTTCCGGGCCGACTGATGACGACGGCGAGCGCCGACGTCCCGATGAAGGGGCTCACGCCGCTCCTCGAGGCGCTCGCCAAGGTCCGCACCGAGGTCGACGACGCCCATCTCGTCGTGATCGGCAAGCCCAAGGCCAAGAGCCGCATCCCCGCGCTGATCGAGCGGCTGGGGCTCCAGCACGCGGTCGAGTTCGTGAGCGGCGTCACCACCGAGCGGATCGTCGACCTCTACGCCGAAGCCGAGGTCGCCTGCGTCCCGTCGCTCTACGAGGGGTTCTCGCTCCCCGCCGTCGAGGCCATGGCGTGCGGCGTGCCGGTCGTGGGCACGACGGGGGGCGCGGTCCCCGAGGTGATCGGCGCCGACGGCGAGACCGGCCTCCTCGTCCCGCCCGGCGACCCCGACGCCCTCGCCGTGGCCCTGGTGCGCGCGCTCGGTGACGCGCCGCTGCGCGCACGGATCGGCGCCGCCGGTCGCGAACGCGCCCTCGCGAACTTCACGTGGCGTCGCACCGCGGAAGGCACCGCCGAGCACTACCGCGCGCTGCTCGACGAGCGGGCCCACGGAGCGACGGCGGCGGTCGGCGCCTGATGCTCACCGTCGACTTCGACCGGCTCGGCGTCACCGACGGCGCCCGCCTCCTCGACATGGGGTGCGGCGGCGGCCGCCATGCGTTCGAGGCGTGGCGGCGAGGCGCCACTGTGGTGGCCTTCGACTACTCCGAGAGCGAGCTCAAGGAGGTGCGCGGCGTGCTCGGCGGCATGCTCGCCGCCAACGAGCTCCCCCACGGCGAGAACGGCGGTGCCGTGAACGGCGACGCGCTCCGCCTGCCGTTCCCCGACGCGACCTTCGACGCCGTCATCGGCTCCGAGGTGCTCGAGCACCTGTGGGACGACGAGGGCGCCATCCGCGAGCTGGTCCGGGTCCTCAAGCCCGGTGCCCGCATGGCGGTGACGGTCCCCACCCGCTGGCCCGAGCGGGTCTGCTGGGCCCTCGACCACCGGTACCACGACGTCCCCGGCGGGCACGTCCGCATCTACCGCCAGCACGAGCTCGAGACCAAGCTCGAGGCCGCCGGGACCTGGCTGCGTGGCTCGCACCACGCCCACGCGCTCCACTCGCCGTACTGGTGGCTCCAGTGCGCGACCGACGTCCATCCGCCGGGCGGCGACGCCGACCGCCACTGGACCGTCCGCAAGTACCACGACTTCCTCTCCTGGCAGATCACCGAGCAGCCCCGGTGGGTCAACACCCTTGAGCGCGTCCTCAACCCGGTGCTCGGGAAGAGCCTCGTCGTCTACGTCCAGAAGGCCATCTAGTGCAGAGCGCAGACCACTGATGCCCGCGCACCGCATCCCGGCCGTCGAGGGGATCCTCACGGCGGACGAGGTCTCGGCGACGGTCGACGCCATCGCCGCCATCCAGCTCCCCGACGGGAACATCCCGTGGACCCCGGGCGAGCACACCGACCCGTGGAACCTCGTCGAGGCCGCCATGGCCCTCGATGTGGGCGGTCGCCACCACGAGGCGACGCGCGCGTACGAGTGGCTGCGGTCGATGCAGCACGAGACGGGCTGCTGGCACGCGTACTACGTGGGGAACGAGGTCAAGGACCCCGCGCTCGACACGAACGTCACCTGCTACGTGGCGAACGGCGTCTGGCACCACTACCTCACGACCGGCGACACCGCCTTCCTCGAGGAGTTCTGGCCCGACGTGGAGCGCGCGATCGACTTCGCGCTCGACCTCCAGGCCGAGACCGGCGAGATCGCCTGGCGTGGCGACGAGCCGAACCCGGGCGCTCTGCTCACCGGCTGCTCGTCGATCCACGCGAGCATCCGCTGCGCGATCGCCATCGCCGGGCGCCTGGGGCACGACCGCCCCGACTGGGAGCTCTCCCTCGGCCAGCTCGCGATCGCGATCGCACATCGCCCGGAGCGCTTCCTCGACAAGGACCGGTGGGCGATGGACTGGTACTACCCCATCCTCGGTGGGCCGCTGCGGGGCGAGTCGGCCCATGCGCGCGTCGCGTCGAAGTGGGAGACGTTCGTGGTCGAGGGGCGCGGCGTCCGCTGCGTGTCCGACCGGCCGTGGGTCACCGCGGCCGAGACGTGCGAGTTCGTCATGGCGCTCGACGCGATCGGCGCCGACGGCCTCGCCCGCGACCTGTTCACGTGGGTCCAGTTCCTCCGCCACGAAGACGGCGGCTACTGGACCGGCGCGAACTTCGACGACGAGCGCTTCGACACCGACGGCGAGCTGTACCCGGTCGAGCAGCCCACCTGGAACTCCGCCGCGATCGTCCTCGCGGCGAACGCGCTCGGGGGCACCGGCCCGACGGCCGGGTTGTTCCGGGGCGAGGGGCTGCCGACCGGCCTCACGCCGGCCGAGCTGATCGAGGCCGGCGCCGAGATCGAGGCCGAGTACACCCGGTCCGGTCGCGGCCGCGCCAAGGGTTAGCACCTCCGCCGGAGCGGACCCGGGTTCGTCCGTCGCGACCGGCCATGTCGGTCAGGAATTCCCGCGGTTCGTTGTCACATCCTCCTCGTAGGGTGGTCGACATGAGCGTGATCGAACAAGTGTTCGCCTCGACAATCGAGCGGGACGAGACCCCGGAAGCAGGCGAGGCCGCGCGGTTCGACTTCGGGGATCGGGTGGATGCGCTGCGTTGCCAGTCGACGTCCGCATTGCGTCGGATCGTGGCGGACGCGCGCCGGGAGCAGCAGCGCTGGCATCTCGAAGAGCTGGCCGCGATCCGGGTGCTCGACGATCGCCAAGCGTTGGACGTGCTTCCCGACGCGACTGTTTCGGCGCGCACCGCCCGGACCGACCGGGAGGTCGCGCGTGCGTTGGAGTCGCTGCCAGCAGTGAGCGCGGCTGCGCACGAGGGTGCGTTGTCGTGGGATCAGCTCGCGCCGCTCACCCAGGTGGCGACACCCGCCACCGATGCGGAGTGGGCCCAGCGGGGCCCGAACGTCGCGCCGGTCGACCTGCAGCGGATGGCCCGCAACGCTCGCACGGTCAGCGCCACCGATGCCGAGACCCGCCGCGCCGCGAGGGCGGTGTTCACGTGGCGTGAAGCCGAGTCCGGGATGGCGTGCGGTCGCTGGTCGCTCCCCGACGTCGATGGCGTCCTCGTCGACAAGGTCCTAGACCACATGGCCGAACGCATGCGCCCCGCCAAGGGGCTGGCGTGGGACTCGCTCGCGCACCGCAAGGCCGATGCCCTCGTCGAGCTCGCCCGCACCTACGCCGACGCCGAGCGCACCGGCCGGTTCCGGGTGGAGATCGTCCAGATCACCGACCGACGCGGCGAGGTCCGCGCCGAGGTCGACGGTATCCCTGTCGCGGTCGAGACCGTCGGCTCCATACGCCCCGACGCGAAGGTCCGCGATGCGATCCTCGATGCCACCGGTACCCACACCACCCGCAGGCCCCGCACCGCCCTACCGGTCGACGTGGAACACCATGTGCGGCGCCGCGACCTTCACTGCCGCGTGCCCGGATGCGAAGCGACCCGCGGAGTCCAGATCCACCACACCAACGCGATCTGCGACCACGGCGACTCCCACGACCCACGCCGCCTCGCCGGCGTCTGCCCGCCCCATCACCCCATGCTCGAGCCCCACGGCCCCTACCGACTCGTCGGCGACGCCGAAGATCCCCACGGCCTTCGCCTCGTGCACCGTGACGACCGCCCACCCGGCGAGCACGCCCGCGACGGTCCCGACCCCTGACCCCGAAGCCCGTGAGCGATGCGTCTCTCACCCGCCTATGGAGGGGTGCGAGACGCGGGTCCGAGAAATTGGGAGGGACAGCCAGATCGAAGGCGAACGAGCGCCGACCGAGGCTTCGTCAGGCGCGTTGCAGCACGCGCAGTGAGCCGGTGGTCGAGACCGGAACGAAGCCGTCGTCGACTGCGCGGGACCACACCCGGAACGGTGCCTGGCCGCCGTCGGTGGGGTCCTCGAAGACGTCGTGGAACACGAGCAGACCACCGGGCGCGACGTGTGGGGACCAGCCCTGGTAGTCGGCGTGCGCGAGGTCGAACGCGTGGCCGCCGTCGATGAAGAGCATCCCGAGCGGACCGGTCCAGTACTGCGCCACCGTGGCCGACACTCCCACCACCGCGATCACCACGTCCTCGAGGCCCGCGTCCTCGATCGTGCGACGGAACCAGGGGAGAGTGTCCATCCGGCCGGTGCGGGCGTCGACGAGCCGCTCGTCGTGGTGCTCCCAGCCGGCCTGGTTCTCCTCGGACCCGTGGTGGTGGTCGACCGTGAACAGCACCGTCCCCGACGCACGCGCCGCGGCACCAAGGTAGACCGCCGATTTCCCGCAGTAGGTGCCGACCTCGAGCAGCGGGCCGACCGCACCGCCAGCGAGGCCGGCATCGTGGAGCGCCATCCCTTCGTCGTCGGGCATGAAGCCGACGGCGTCGCGCGCGTGCGCGAGAAGGTCTCCGTCCATGTGCTTCGACCTGCCCTAGAGGACCGGGGTCTCGACGTAGCGCCCGAAGACGTCGGCGAGCGCGTCGGTGACCTCGCCCACGGTCGTGTAGGCCCCGGCGGCTTCGATCAGTGCCGGCATCAGGTTGGCGTCGGGCCGGGCGGCGTCGGCACGCAGCGCGTCGAGCGCCCGCCCGACTGCGGCGTCGTCGCGGTCGGCCTTCACCGTCGCGAGCCGCTTGCGCTGGAGCTCCTCGACCTCCGGGCCGATCCGCAGGGTCTCGATCGGCTCGTCGTCGTTGCCCTCGAACGCCGTGTTGACACCCACCACGAGATGTCGGCCGTCGTTGAGCTTGCGCTCCAGGTCGTAGGCCGCATCCCCGATCTCGCGCTGGAACCAGCCTTCCTCGATCCCGCGCAGCACACCTTCGACCATCGAGCCGTCACCGAGCTCCTCGAGGTGCTCGAAGATCGCCTCGGCCCGGCGCTCCATCTCGTCGGTGAGCTCCTCGACGTACCAGGAGCCGCCGAGCGGGTCGGCCACGTTGGCGACCCGCGTCTCGTGGGCGATCACCTGCTGGGTGCGGAGCGCGATGCGGGCGGCCTTCTCGGTCGGGAGCGCGAGCGTCTCGTCCATCGAGTTCGTGTGCAACGACTGGGTGCCCCCGAGCACGCCGGCGAGCGCCTCGATCGCCGTCCGGACGATGTTCACCTCCGGCTGCTGGGCGGTGAGGGAGACACCCGCGGTCTGGGTGTGGAACCGCAGCTTCCACGACCGTTCGTCCTCGGCGCCGTACCGATCCCGCATCCACCGCGCCCAGATCCTCCGGGCGGCCCGGTACTTGGCGATCTCCTCGAAGAAGTCGAGGTGGGCGTTGAAGAAGAACGAGAGCCGCGGCGCGAAGTCGTCCACGTGGAGGCCGCGCTCGACCG
>JBKJJI010000415.1:0-14364 GCA_046598115.1 Acidimicrobiia bacterium
CCGGTGCCGGTGCCGGTGCCGGTGGCGGTGCCAGCCGCGCCGCGCCGCGCCGCGCCGCGTCAGACGGGCTGATCGCGTCCGCTCAGGGGATGACGAGCATCCCCAGCTCGGCCTCGAGCTGGGGGCGGGGCTTGGCGCCCAGCGCGGAGCGCTCGAGCTTGCCGTCGCGGAACAGGCCGATCATCGGGATGCTCTGGACGTCGAACGCCTTCGCGAGCTGGGGCTCGTCGTCGATGTTGACCTTCACGACCTTGTAGGACCCTTCGCGCATCGCCGCGATCTGCTCGACGATGGGTGACACCTGCCGGCACGGCTGACACCAGGGTGCCCAGAAGTCGACGATCACCGGCTTGTCCGCCCGCAGCACCTCGGCCTCGAACGTCGCCGTGGTGACCGACTTCACCAACGGCTCGGCCGCAGCCTCCGGCACCGGCTCGCTCGGCGCCTGCCCCGCGGTCACCTCGAGCAGCCACGCGTGCGCGTCCTGCACGCTCTCCATCGCGACCTGGTGCTGCATGGGGTAGTCGCGGTACACGACCGGGGCGCCGTGGTCCTCGAGCGTCTTCGCCAGCGTGCGGCCCTGCTCGACCGGGATGAGCGGGTCCTCGGTGCCGTGCTGGACGAGGACAGGCATGTCCTTCGCCGCCTCCCAGTCGTATTCGAGACCGTCGACGTTCGGGAGGTAGGTGCTCATCGCGAGGATGCCCGCTGGATGTGCACGGTCTGAGGCACGCAGGCCCAGCGCGACGGCGAGCGCGGCGCCCTGGGAGAACCCGGCGACGATCGCCTCGCCCCGGGGCTTGTCGTGCTCGGCGCACACCTCGTCGAGCAGCGCGTCGAGCTCGTCGAGGGCGTCGAGGAAGCCCTGGTCGGTGCCGCCACCGCCGCCTACCGACGCGAGGTCGTACCAGGCGAAGCCGGGTGGGGCCGCGACGGGCCCGCGGGGCAGGACGGTGAGGAAACGACCCTCGGGGTCGAGGTACGGCAGCAGCCCTCCGAGGTCCTTCTCGTCGGCGCCGTAACCGTGGACGAGCAGCATCACCCGGGCGGCCTGGGGCGTGCCGACGATGTTGTGGATCAGCGCCATGGGCGAAACTCCGTCGTAGTCCGGACACCGATGATGCCACGCTGGTGCGATGGCGTTCGAAGCTCCCGCCGTGCGCGACGAGGTCGTGCGACTGCGCCTACCCGCACTGCACGACGTCGACGAGATCACGCTCGAGTGCCAGGACCCCGAGATTCCGCGGTACACCCGCATCAGCTCCCCCTATCACCGCGCGGACGCGGTGCAGTTCGTCGAGGACTCCGCCCGGGCCTGGGCCGACAGAACGAGCGCTGCCTTCGTGATCGCCGACGCGGACGACGACTCGGTCCTCGGGTCGGTGGGGCTCATGCGGATCGACCCGGACCGTCAGGTCGCCGAGATCGGCTACTGGGTCGCCGCGGCGGCCCGTCGGCGCGGGATCGCGACGCGGGTCGTGCGCCTGGTGTCGCGCTGGGCGGTCGTCGATCTCGGGATCGCGCGGGTGGAGCTGATGACCCGCCCCGAGAACGTCGCGAGCCAGGGCGTCGCAGCACGAGCGGGGTTCACGAGGGAGGGGACGTTGCGCTCGTACACGACGCTCGGCTGCGGCCTCGCCGATGTCGTGATGTTCTCGCTGGTCCCCGGCGACCTCGCCCCCGATCGGGCGGCGCCGGAAGCATCCGCGCGAGGCTGAGGCCATGAGACTCGGTGTGAACTTCGGATACCAGGACTGGGGCGCAGGCCTCGCAGGCGCGATCGAGGCCGCACAGGAGGCCGATCGCCTCGGGTTCTCCTCCGGGTGGACGGCCGAGGCCTACGGCACCGACGCGGTGACGCCGCTCACCTGGCTCATGGCGCACACCGAGCGCATGTCGTGGGGCACCGCGATCATGCAGATGCCGGCCCGCAGCCCGGCGATGACCGCCATGACCGCAGCGACCCTCGACCTCATGAGCGGTGGTCGGTTCCTGCTCGGCATCGGCGTGTCGGGCCCGCAGGTCTCCGAGGGCTGGCACGGTGAGGCCTACGGCAAGCCGCTCGGGAAGACCCGCGAGTACATCGAGATCATCCGGGCGATCCTCGCCCGCGAAGGACCCGTCGAGCACCACGGCGCCCACTACGACATCCCTTACTCGGGCGACGACGCGACCGGCCTCGGCAAGCCGCTGAAGCTCATCGTGCACCCGCGGCGCGCCGACCTCCCGATCTACATCGCCGCGATCGGTCCGAAGAACGTCGAGCTCGCGGCCGAGGTCGCCGACGGCTGGCTCCCGATCTTCTTCTCCCCGACGCGCATCACCGAGACCTACGGTGCCGCGCTCGAGGCGGGCTTCTCGAAGGCCGGCGGGGGCAAGTCGCTCGACACGTTCGACATCGCCGCGACCGTGACCGTCATCGTGGGCGACGACGTCGACGCGCTGCGCGGGCTCGTGAAGCCGATGGTGGCGCTGTACGTGGGCGGGATGGGTTCGCGCGGCAAGAACTTCTACAACGATCTCGCGTGCCGCTACGGCTACGAGGCCGCCGCGAAGGAGATCCAGGACCTCTACCTCGACGGCAAGAAGGCCGAGGCCACCGCCGCGGTTCCCGACGAGCTCGTCGACGAGGTGGCGCTGCTCGGCCCCAAGGAGCGCATCGCCGACGGGCTCGAGGCGTGGAAGGAGTCGGGCCTCGGCACGCTCATCATGGGCGGCGCCCAGCCCGAGGCCATGCGTCTCGTGGCAGAGCTGGTGCTCTGACCCCGAGGCGTCCGTCAGAACTGCCGGATCAGTACCGCCGGATCAGAACAGGAAGTTCATCCCCTCCACGACCCGGCGGGCGAGCGCCTCGTCGCCCGCGAGGCGCGTCGAGCCGTCGCCCAGGGCCTCGGCCGGGTCGACCCGGCCTGTGGCGAGCCGCACGAACGTCATCCCGTCGGTGACGATCCGCGCCGACGCGTCGACCGGGATCGCGTCGAGGACCTTCGCCCGCCCCTCCACGCCGACCGCGAACGCCCGCCCGGGCGGGCCGGCCACGTCGAACACCACGGTCGCACCATCGGGCGCGCCTGCCTTCTTGCCGACGACGTAGGGCATCGTGGTGACCATCCGCTCCACCGCGACGTCGGCGACGTCCGAGTCGACGTCGCCGGGCTTCCCCACCGCGCGTCGCATGTCCTGCTCGTGGACCCACGAGTCGAAGGCGCGGAACGGGAGCAGGTCGCGCACCTGGCCCGGACCCATCGGCGTCCACGACTCGTTCCCGAAGTCGTCGGCGGCGTAGCCGTGCAGGTCGGCGAGCCGCCGACCGGTGACCTCCCGGAACTCTGCCAGGGCCTCGGCGCCCGTGCGCGCACGCCGGCTCTCGACGAACACCTCGTTCGCCTTCCCTGCGTCGTTCTTCAGGTGCGCGAGCCCGTCGGGCACCGCCACCTGCGGCGCGGGCTCGCCGAGGATCATCCACTCGATCCCGGTGATGTGCGTGAGGTTGTCCTGGACGCTCCATCCGGGCACCTCGGTGGGGGTCTTCCACTTGGCCTCGCTCAGCTCGTCGCCGAGGCCGGCTATCGACGTCCAGACCTGCTCGAGATGGGTGACCAGATCGGTGTCGCTCACGTCGCTCTCCGTTCGTCTCGCCGTTCGTGGGGCGGGCCTGCATGCTCGCGCACCTCGATGCCGGTGACCCGATGGTCGGGACCCTTGGTCACGACGACGTCGGCGAGGTCGCGCGTAGGCAGGATGTGCTCGCGCAGGCTGACGAGGTTGATCCCCCGCCACGTGCTCAGGGCGATCGCGTCCACTTCGTCGGGTGTCATCGCGACGAAGGCGCGGTAGAACGACGACGGGTCGGTGCGCGCCTCCTCGCACAGCGCACGGAATCGCTCGACGTACCACCGCTCGAGGTCGCCCTCGGCCGCGTGGAGGTAGACGCCGAGATCGAGGCGCCCGACGAGCGCACCGAGGGCGTTGACGCCCTCGACCACTGCCACTCGGCAGCTCCCGAGCGGACGGCCGGCACCGGGCTGCACGTCGTAGGTCTCGTGCGAGTAGATCGGCACCCGCACGTCCGCTTCGCTCGCGCGGACGCCGTCGACGAACGCGGTCAGGGCATCGACGTCGTAGCTCTCGGGGAAGCCTTTGTGCATGGTGAGTCCGCGCTCGGCGAGGACGGCGTTCGGGAGGAGGAAGCCGTCGGTGGTGACCACCTCGGCCGGGAGCCCGTCGCCGACGAGCGCCGCGCGGAGGGCCTCGGCGAGCGTGGACTTGCCCGACGCGACAGCCCCGGTGATCCCGACCACGACGGGCGCCGCGGCGCCGGACCGTTCCGCGATCAGGGTCGCGAGCAGCGCCGCCGCGGCGATCATCGGCGACCCATGTGCTGGGAGAGATCGCCCAAGAGGTCGGGATGGACGACCCGCTCGGCGAACCGCCACGCACCATCGACCCGCTCGAACCTGTCCTCGTACCGACCGGAGAGCACCGCTCCCAGGGGACCGGGCGCGATGGCCTGGAGCACGGTGAAGGTGCACCGAGCCCGCGCCGTCGCTCCCGACAGGTCGACGACGATGTTCCCGAGCGCGTGCCGGGTACGCGGCGATGACCCAGACTCCGCATTCGGGTAGAGGATCACCGGCTCGTACTGACCGCGCACGGCGTCGCGCCCGACCAGTGGGGTTCCGTCGCGTGCAGACCGGAACACCCCGTGCTCGAACAGCGCGGCGACACCGTCGAGGTCCCCCGCATCCAGGCGCTCTGCGTACGCGCAGATCAGCGCCCGGATCTGCTCCTCGTCACGCGACATGGGCCGATCATTGCGCGACTGCAGCCCGGAGGCGCTCGTCGTAGTCGTCGGCGAGCGCGCGCAGCGCCGCGGGTCCGTCGCCGGTGTAGGCGGGACCGTGCATCAGGGCCAGCGTCGTAGGTTCGAGGTCGGCGAGCCGTCGCACGGTCGCACCGGTCTCCGGCGTGAGCGCGGTCGCACCGTCGGCCCGGTCGCCCTCGGTGGCCGGGGTGACGATGTCGCCGTCGGTCGTCGCCGGCCACTCGCCGTACGCGGCGAAGAGGTCGCCGGCGAGCAGGGTTCCGGTCGTCTCCTCGAACAGGAGCCCGGCATCCCAGCCGTGCGGCACGTGGGGGGTGGTGAGGTGGCGCACCCGCTTCCCTCCGAGGTCGAGCACCTCGTCGTCGGCCAGCATCCGGGGCGGGCGGTCCGCCTGGTCCATCACCGAGACCAGCACACCCATCGTCGTGTGCGCGACCTCGGCCTTCGGTGCGATCGCCAGCCAGTCGTTCATCGCGCCGCACTCGTCGGCTTCGTAGTGCCCGAAGCTGATCCAACGCAGGCGCTCCGGAGCCACGACCCGAGCCGCGGCCTCCGACACCAGCGGGAACGCCCCGCGCAGGCCGGTGTGGAAGAGGAGCGGCTCCTCAGCGTCGATCAGGAACTGGTTGAAGCAAAAATTCGCCTCGGTGATGTACGTCGACAGCCGGTAGATGCCGTCGGCGATCTCGTCGACCTTCGTCTCCATGGCAGAACTCCTCTCCGGCCTTCCGCTCAGGCGGGGTCAGAAGGGTACTGGGGTCGCGAGGAGTCCATCACCGGGCGCTCGACCGGAGGCGATCCGCATCATCTCCACCGCGTCGAGCTCGATGGCCGGTCCGCCGGACCCCGCGACGAACTCGCCACCGGCGACACCGGTGAGACGCAGGGTGCACGGCTGCCCATGCCGGCGCATCCACTCCGCGACCACATCGGCCAGGATGCGGCCATCGTGCTCCGGGGTCAGATGGAGGTCGGCGCGGCCGACGGCGCGCGTGATGTCGACGCGGTGCATCCAGGTGTCGCGCGTGTAGATCAGGTCCATCAGGTAGCCGAGCCGCCAACGCTCCGTCCCGAAGGGCATGTGCACCGTGATGGAGACAGCACGCAGCAGGGCTGGAGTCCACCGGCGAATCCGAACCGAGCGCGGCGCGGTCGTCGTGAGGCGCTCGATGAGATCCTGCGGCTCGAGGCGAGCGCGATCTCGGATCTGCACCTCCCCGAGCGCATCCACCAACGGCCGGTCGATCTTCCTCGCCGCGCGCATCTGGTGTGTGTTCTCACGGAGGGAGGCGTGTGCCTCAGCAGTACCGAGCACGTGGACGACCATCGCGCGTACGTCCCACTCGGGGCATTCGGTCGGCCGAGTCCAGTCGGCGGGCTCGAGCGACCGGAGCAGCGCGAGGAAGCGCTCGTACTCGGTCGTCGCGAGCCCGGCCGACTCCCGGTGGGAGATGGGCTCGATGGTGCCAACGTCGACCATCGCGTTCGTCATTGGGAAGCCCCCGTGGTCCGTACGTGGGCGAGCACCATGTCGATGGCCGCACTCGAAGCGACGACCCCAGCGGTCGCCACCAGGATCCTTACTGATCTGCTGATCCGTGGGGTGAAGCGCCGCGTTCCCGCCCGATAGCGTGCCCCTCCGTGGCAGACCGCGGCAAGCATCAGGCAGTCGTGTTCGACCTCGGCGGGGTCGTCATGCCTTCTCCGCTCGACGCGTTCCGGGCGTACGAGGCCGCGACCGGGCTCCCCCATCGGTTCCTCAGCGAGGTGGTCGTGCAGACGGGCGACGGCGGCGCCTGGTCGCGCCTCGAGCGCGGGGAGCTCACGATGGCCGAGTTCGCCGACGAGTTCGCGGCCGAGTGCTCCGCTGCCGGCGGCACGGTGGTGGTCGAGGAGCTGTTCGCCGAGGTGCACGCCGGATCCGGTCCCCGCCCCGAGATGCTCACGGCGATCGGTCGCATCCGTGAGGAGGGCTTGAAGACGGCGGCACTCACGAACAACTGGCGTCCCGACGACAGCGACGCGACGGTCGGGAGCCGCACGCCCATCCTCGGCGACGTCTTCGACGTGATCGTCGAGTCGGCGATCGAGGGACTCCGCAAGCCCGACCCTCGGATCTACGAGCTGACCTGCTCCCGGCTCGGTGTCGAGCCCTCGGCATCGGTGTTCCTCGACGACCTCGGGGTGAACCTCAAGTCGGCCCGTGCGCTCGGGATAACCACGATCAAGGTCGGTGATCCCGCGACGGCGCTCGCCGAGCTCGAAGCAGTGCTCGGGTTCTCGCTCGCGGCGCGCTGACGTGGAGCTCCTCCTGATCCGTCACGCCGAGCCGATCCGCATCGCGGCAGGCGAAGTCGACGGCCCCGCGGATCCCGCACTCACCGACAGGGGGAGCGACCAGGCCCGACGCCTCGCCGCCTGGCTGCGCGCCGAGTCCATCGACGAGATCGTGGCGAGCCCGCTGCGTCGCGCGCGCGAGACCGCGGCACCTTTGGCCGAGGCGCTCGGGCTCGACGTGGTGGTCGACGAGGGTGTGTCGGAGTACGACGCAGACTCCGCCGAGTACATCCCCATCGAGGAGCTGCGCGAGCTCAAGGACCACCGCTGGCAGGCCACGATCGAGGGGCGGTGGGAGGACGCCGGCGGTGTCGACCCCGCGGTGTTCCAGAAGGTGGTCGTCCCTGCGATGGATGCCATCGTCGACCGCTCGGCCGGGCGCACGGTCGCGGTGGTCTGCCATGGTGGCGTCATCAACGTGTACCTGGCCCACGTGCTCGGCATCGATCGCCGCCTCTGGTTCCACCCCGAGTACACCTCCGTCTCCCGCGTCCGCGCGGCCCGGGGTGGTCCGCGGAGCCTGGCGGGGCTCAACGACGTCGCCCATCTGCTCGGCCGGCGGAACGGGACCGCATGAGCGCCCCGGTGCGCGTGGACCACGACGGCCCGGTCGTCGTCGTCACGATCGACCGACCCGACCGGCGCAACGCGGTCGACGGCGAGACGGCGAGTGCCCTCGCAGAGGCCTTCCGTTCGTTCGAGGCCGACGACGCGCTCTCGGTTGCGGTGCTCACCGGTGCGGGTGGGACCTTCTGCGCCGGTGCCGACCTGACGGCGATCGGCACGGACCGGGCAAACCGGGTGACCGCCTTCGACGACGGTCCCGAGGTCGACGGTCCCAAGGCCAACGATCCGGGGCCGATGGGGCCGACCCGCATGCTCACCACGAAGCCGGTCCTCGCCGCGATCGAGGGCCACGCGGTAGCCGGCGGCCTGGAGCTCGCGCTCTGGTGCGACCTGCGTATCGCGGCGACCGACGCCGTCTTCGGCGTGTACTGCCGCCGCTGGGGCGTCCCCCTCGTCGACGGCGGGACTGTCCGCCTCCCCCGGCTGATCGGGCACAGCCACGCGCTCGACCTCATCCTCACCGGGCGCGGCGTCTCGGGCGACGAGGCGCTGCGGATGGGGCTTGCGAACCGACTCGTCGAGCCCGGCGGTGCGCTCGGCGCCGCCCGCGCCCTCGCCCACGAGCTCGCGGCGCTCCCCCAGCAGTGCCTGCGGGCGGACCGGGCGTCGTCCTACGAGCAGTGGGGCCTCCCGCTCGACGACGCGCTCCGCAACGAGTTCGCGCACGGGAGCGCGGTGCTCCGGGGTCCGGAGATGCGCGACGGCGTCGCCCGCTTCGTCGGCGGCGAAGGCCGCCACGGGGCCCCGGCATAGGATCGGCGGACCGCCCGAAACGCAGCGAGGAGCACGATGCCCGAGGCCAAGGCGCGCACCGTCGGGGAGATCATGAGCACGCCGGCGGTCACCGCGACTGCCGACGAGACCGTTGCGGCGGCATCGGAGCGGATGCGCGCACAGGGCGTCGGCTCGGTCGTGGTCGTCGACGGCGAGCACCACGCGACCGGCATCCTCACCGAACGCGACCTCGTGCGCCTCGGCGCAGCCGGCGCGTCGTCGACCGATCTCGTCGAACAGTGGATGACCGCCGACCCCGACTCTGTCGCACCCGACGTCGACGCGAGCGCGGCGTTCGCGACGCTGGCCGAGCACGGCTACCGCCACATCCCCGTCGTCGACGACTGCCGCCTCGTAGGAATCGTGTCGATGCGCGACCTGATGCGCATCGCCCAGATCCAGCCGGCCGAGGACCTCGCCGCCGACGTCCCCCGCGGGCTCGAGGGCGTCGTCGTCGCGCAGACCTCGATCGGCGACGTGCGCGGCCTCGAAGGCTTCTACCACTACCGCCAGTACGACGCCGTCGCGCTCGCCGAGACCCGCGGCATCGAGGACGTGTGGCACCTGCTCCACGAGGGCACCCTGCCCGACGCGAAGCAGCGGCAGCAGTTCCTCGAGGAGGTCACGCCGCTGCGAATGATCCCGACCGATGTCGCCGCGGTCCTCCCCGCCATCGCGCGAGCCGCGCCCGACGCACCACCGCTCGACCTCCTGCGCACGACCATCTCGCTGCTCGGTGCGGCCGCAGGGTTCCGGCCGTCGCTCGACCTCACCGCGTCCGAGCTGCGCGTGCAGGCGCTCCAGGTCTGTGCGGTCGTGCCGACGTTGCTCTGCGCGCTCTACCGGCTCCAGCACGGCCAGGATCCCATCGAACCCGACCCCGACCTCGCGTACGCGGCGAACTACCTCTACATGATGCGGGGCGAGGTCCCCACGTCCGAGCACGCGCGGGGCGTCGAGCAGTACCTGATCTCCACGATCGACCACGGCTTCAACGCGTCGACGTTCACCGCACGCGTGATCACGTCGACCGGAGCCGACCTCGCCGCCGCCGTGGTGGGTGGGATCGGCGCGCTCTCGGGGCCATTGCACGGTGGTGCGCCGAGCCGCGCGCTCGACATGCTCGACGGCATCGGGACGATCGACAAGGCCGACGCGTGGCTGCGCGACGCTGTCGAGCGCGGCGACCGCCTGATGGGCTTCGGGCACCGCGTGTACAAGACCGACGACCCGCGCTCGGTCATGCTCCGCTCGGTCGCCGAGCGTCTCGGCGGCCCGATGGTCGAGCTCGCCAAGCAGGTCGAGACTCAAGCCATCGGCGTGCTCGAGGAGCTGAAGCCCGGCCGCAAGCTGTACACGAACGTCGAGTTCTATGCCGGCGTCGTGATGGACACTTGCGGCGTCCCGCGCGAGATGTTCACACCGACCTTCGCGTCGAGCCGCGTGATCGGATGGACGGCGCACATCCTCGAGCAGGCTGCCGACAACCGACTGATCCGTCCGAGCGCGCAGTACGTCGGTCCGCCCGCGCCCCAGCCCGTGCCCTCGGCGTGACCGCGCCGTGATCCATCTCGTCCCCGTCGAGGTTCCGACTGTCGAGACCGAGCGACTCTGGCTGCGCCCCTGGTACGACGACGATCTCGACGGCTTCGCCGAGATCTGCGCCGACCCCGAGGTGATGCGTTACCTCGGGCACGGGATCCCGCTCACCCGCGGCGATGCGTGGCGCCAGATGGCGATGTTCGTGGGGCACTGGCAGCTCAAGGGCTTCGGGACGTGGGCCGTCGAGGAGAAGGCGACCGGCCGGTTCGTCGGACGCATCGGTTTGCACCGGCCCGAAGGCTGGCCCGACCTCGAGGTCGGCTGGACCCTCGCCCGCGACGTGTGGAAACAGGGCTACGCCACCGAAGGCGGACGGGCGTCGCTCGACTACGCCTGGAACCGCCTCGGTGTGCCAAAGGTCGTCAGCTTGATCCTCCCCGAGAACGCCGCGTCGATCCGCGTGGCCGAGCGCCTCGGACAGTCGTTCGAGCGCACCTGGACGCTCAGCGGCATCGAAGTGCACATCTACGCGATCGCCGCTCGGTCGATCGAAGGTCCGGGGCTGCGATCCGCTCGGTAGCATGACGGATCATCGTCATCCAACGGTCCCGGACGGCGCTCTTGGGCACATCAGCGCGCATGGTCCTTTCCGCGTTTCTTGTCGGGATCGCGGTCAGTGTCGTCGTTGCGATCGCGACACGTCATCCCGAGATCTCGGGCCTGCGAGTCACCGCCTCGGCCGAGGCAGTGATCGCGTTGATCAACCTCCAGCTCATCGCGCTGTTCGTGGGTCGGTACCGCGAGGAGCGGAACACCCGCGAACTCCTCATCGTGATTGGGCTCACCATCCTCGCATTGAGGAACCTCACGCTGTTGATCCTCCCCGAAGTCGTCGCCGAGCCGCGGGAGGTCGCCGCGGTCAGCTGGATCCCGCTGGCCATCGGACTCGTCGGAGCCGCGCTGCTCGCGGTAGCGGGCATTGGGCGCCGCGGGCTGTCACGGACAGTCGCGCTGGGTCTGACGACGCTGCTCGGGATTTCGATCGTCGTCGAAGTCATCGTCGACCTCCCCGCGAACTCTGGCACGGGGCAGAGCCTCCCAGCGGGATTCGGTGTCGTGACGGGGCAGCTCGTCCTGGCGACCCTGTTCGCCGGAGCCGCGCTCGGCTTCACTCGGGCATCAGCTCAGGTGAGCGATCGGACGTTCGCGTGGCTCGCGACCGGGTTCGCCCTCCTCGCAGTCGCGTCGGTCGACTACGCCGTGTTTCGAAACCGACCGTCGTCGGTGTCGTTTCCCGACATGATGCGCGCATCTGCCTATGCGATGCTCGCAGTGGCGATCGCGGTGGAGGTTGGCCGGTACTGGCGTCGCCTCGCGCTGGCGCACGCCCGCGAGGAACGCCGGAGGATCGCGCGCGACCTCCACGACGGACTCGCGCAGGAGCTCGCGTTTCTCGTGCGGGAGACGACCGAGCTCGCGGTGGAGACGCAGGAGACCCGACTCGCCACCGTGGCTCGCTCGGCACAGCGGGCGCTCGACGAGTCGCGCCGCGCGATCTACGCGCTCTCGACCGACCGCCCAGCCGACCTCGACATCGAGCTACGAGCGGCGCTCGAAGAGCTCAGCAACCGCCTCGGGCACAACGTGCACCTCGATCTCGAAGAAGGGATCGTCGTCCGCCCCGCGCAATGCGAGGCGCTCGTGCGGATCGCGCGGGAGGCGGTGGTGAACTCGATCCGCCACAGCAGGACGACCGAGGTCGCGGTCGCACTCCACACCGACGGCCCCCGCGTGTTCCTCGCGATCGCAGACGGCGGCGTCGGGATCGACTTCGACGCCATCGACCGTTCGACCCAGTTCGGGCTGCGATCGATGCAGGAGCGGTGCGATTCGCTCGGTGCGAGGTACCACGTGCACTCGGCGCCCGGGAACGGCACCCGCATCGAAGTCTCGTGGCCCCGAACCAGCTTGACCGACGATCGCGCGTCGCGATGACGCGCTCCACCGCTGACGTCGTTCGGATCGTCATCGCCGACGATCACGTCCCCACGCGAGCGTCGATCCGGCGGGTGCTCGAGGGCGACGGGTTCAAGGTCTGCGGAGAGGCGTCGACCGCCGAGGCGTGCGTCGAGGAGGTTCGCCGGACCGCGCCCGACCTCGCCCTCGTGGACATCCGCATGCCGGGGAACGGGATCCGGGCCGTCGCCGACATCGTCTCGGAGATGCCCAACGTGAAGGTGGTGATGTTGACGGTCTCCCGCTCCGACGAGGATCTGTTCCAGTGCCTGCTGAGCGGTGCGTCGGGCTACCTGCTCAAGGACACACCCCCTTCCCGCCTCCCGACCATCCTCCGATCTGTCCTCAACGGAGAGCACGCGCTGCCCCGTGCGCTCGTGAGTCGCGTTGTCGAGGAGTTCCGTCGACGAGGACGGGCGGAGCGGCGGCCCCGGCTCGGCAAGCATGGAGCCTCCCTGTCGGAGCAAGAGTGGGAGGTGCTCGAGGACCTCGCGCGTGGCGCGACCACCGCGGAGATCGCCCGTCGCCTCTTCATCGCGCCGGTCACTGTGCGTAGCCACATCTCCTCGATCGTCCGCAAGCTCGGCGTGCGCGACCGGGCCGCGGCGGTGGCGGTCCTCAAGGACATCGAGCGCGGCGAGGCCTGACCAAAGCGAGCATTCCGGCACGGTCGTTGGGGAAAATCAACGACCGTCGACTCGACATCCCCAGGCGCAGTGCGAAGACTACATCCCATGATGAGCCGGGGCAGGAAGTCGACCCGTACCACTCGCCGCGCGAAGCGTCGCCGTCACCGGGGGCTCGTCGTGGTCCTCGCCACCGTCCTCGCGACCTCGGGGATCCTCCTCGCCACGATCACGGCGGCCGGTGCGGCCACCAACCTCGGGACGGTCGCTGTGGGCGCGCAAGCGACCAATCCGGTCGTTCCCGGCGGCTCGTCCACCTATCCCGTCTCGGTCACGTTCAGCGGGAACAACGACACCATCACCTGGAGCATCGCTTTCACCGGTGGGACCCCGACCGGAGTGACATCTGGATTCGTTCCCGCCTCCAAAGCGATTGTGGCCGCCGACGTAAGCCCGTTCAGCTCGACGTTGACCCTCTCGACCACCGCGTCTACACCACCCGGCTCGTACCCGTTCACCGTGACGGCGACCGACCCGAACCAGAACCCGTCTGCCGGCGGGACCCTGGTCGTGAAGGCCACCACGACGACGACGATCACCAATGCAGGCGCGCTCGCGAGCGCGACGGTCGCCGCGGGGACCTGCAACGTCACCTCGACCACTGCGGGCGCCAAGACGATCACGGTGACCTATGCCGGGGACACCAACTATGCCGGGAGCACGAGCTCCGGTGTCTCCCACACGGTCAACGCGGCCAGCACGACCACGACGGTTGCGAGCAGCGTGAATCCGTCCAAGTTCGGCCAGAGCGTGACCTTCACCGCTACCGTCGCCGCCGTCGCCCCCGGTAGCGGCACCCCGACCGGCACCGTCAACTTCAGCATCGACAGCGGCGCCAACATCCCCGCCACCCTCAACGGCAGTGGACAGGCCACCACCGCCACCTCCGCACTCACCGTCGGCACCCACACCGTCACCGCCACCTATGTCGCCACCACCAACTTCGCGACGAGCTTTGGCTCCCTCTCACCCATCCAGACCGTCCAGCAGGCCTCGACCACCACAACGTTGTCCAGCAACGTGAACCCGTCGGTCTTCGGGCAGCTGGTGACGTTCACCGCTACCGTCGCCGCCGTCGCCCCCGGCGCCGGCACCCCGACCGGCACCGTCAACTTCAGCATCGACGGCGGCTCGGCCATTCCGATGGCCCTCTCCGGGGCAAGCGCGTCGACGGCGACGGCAGCGCTCACCGTGGGCGTGGGCCACACGGTGAGCGCGACCTACGTTGCATCAACCAACTTTGCGACGAGCTCTGGCTCCCTCTCACCCACCCAGACGGTCAACCAGTCGCCCACGACGACGTCGATCACGAACCTCGCGAGCCTGAAGGCGAATGAGACCGTCGTCGGTCAGGGCTACACCGTCAACGTCGCGGTCGCGCCCACGTCGCCGGGCAGCGGAACGCCGTCGGGAACGGTCGGCGTCTCGGACGGTGATGGAGCGACCTGCACGGTCACCCTCGCGGCCGGCGCCGGCTCCTGCACCCTCACGTCCACGACCACAGGCAATAAGTTCATCGCTGCTGCATACGCGGGCGCCGCGAGCTTCCAGACAAGC
>JBKJJI010000426.1:0-2970 GCA_046598115.1 Acidimicrobiia bacterium
CGCGAATCGCTCGTAGCCGCGGCAATGCCCGTTGGTCAGCCTGCTCGACGGGCATCGCCTCGGAGTTGGGTCCGGATGAACCGGAGGATGGCCAGGTGCTTCTGGGTGTCGCGCCGCATGAGCTCGATGAGGAGCGGCCACAAGGAGTGGCCGCGCATGGTGCGGATGCTGCGGCGACGGCCGAGGTGCCGGAGCGTGCGGGCGTCGGCGCGCTCCGCCTTGATGAATCGGTTGATGATCTTGAGAAGGTCCGCTGCGTTCGAGGCCGGCTCGACGGTCGGGACCATCGAGCCGACCTCGCGGTCGACGGGTGCGCGCAGCGCGTTCACGAGCTCTTCGAACAACCGGTGATGGCGAGCCTCGTCCTCACCGATGAGGTTGAGCATGTACGACACCCATTCCGAGTTCGACTCTCGTGCGAGCTTGCTGTAGGCGTCGAGGAGCCCTGCTTCCTGTTCGAGGTGGTGGGTGAGATGTTCGAGGAGCTCGCCCTCCCACACACTGAGACCGGCTGGTCGGCTGGTCGTCGTCATCGAACGTCACCTCCGCACGGGGGTATCTCACCCAGCATCGACAGTCTGGGGATCCAGACCAGGGTCCAAGGTCCCGAGTCGACCCTCGGCACGCAGCCACGCCTCGGTCCGCCGCATCCCTTCCCTCAGTCCTACCCTCGGCGAATAGCCGACGAGGTCCCGCGCCTTGTCGATCGAGCTCCATCCTCGGCCGGCGAGCATCCGCATCGTGGCCGCGGACGCCTCGCTGTGCCGGCCGAGAGCCCGCATCGTCCTCCCGATGGCCTCGCTCGCGAGCACTGCGGCCGTCGTGCCGATCGCCGGCGGCTCGCGAACGCCCAACATGCGCGCGTAGTGCCCGAAGAACGTCCGCGTCTCGACGGGCGCGTCGCCGGACACGTTGAACACCTGGCCGAGGGCCCGGTCGTTCCCCGCCACGAGCACGACCATCTCGACGAGATCATCGACGAACACCGCGTCGAGTACGCCGCGCCCGTGAGCGGGGAGCACGACCTGATGGTGGCGCAGCATCTCGACCGGCAGGATCGTCCACGGGCGCGAGCCGGGGCCGTACACGTCGCCGGGACGGAGTACCGAGACGCCCACCTCGCCGGCCGCGTCGGCCTGGAGGACGACCTGCTCGGATGCGATCTTCGTGTCGCCGTACGTGGAGCCGGTCGGTCGAACCGGGTACCGCTCGTCGACGCCTGCCGGTCGGTCGTGACCGTAGACCGCTGCCGAGGAGAAGTGGACGAGGCGAGCCGCGCCGCCCATGACCGCGGCGTCGACGACGTTGCGCGTGCCGCGCACGTTCACTGCCCATGCACGTGTCGGGTCGCCCACGTTCGAGACCATCGCGGCGGTGTGGACGACGAGGGCGCAGCCAGCCGCGTGTGTCTGCCACGGCCCCGGGGCGCTCACGTCACCGGCGGCGACATCCCGCGACGGGTCGGCAGCAACGTCCATGCCTCGCACGTCCCAGCCCTCATTCCGGAACCGGTCGGCGACCGATCGCCCGATGAAGCCCAATGCTCCGGTGACGAACACGCGTCGGCGCGTCATGCCCCGACCGCTCGTTCCGCCGCCCGAGCCTGATTCCGCCGCGCGCGCCGTTCGACGGGTCGCTGCAGCCGCCGGGCCAGATGCGGCACACACCCGAGCGTCCGCACCATCATTCCCCGCCGGCGGGGGAATGACGCGACGAGTCGCCGCGACCGGACGAGTCGTAGTCCAGCTCGCGCCACTTCATCGGGGTCGAGGAGCCGTGGGCCGGTGAACGACATCAGCTGACGAGGATCGTGGACGTCGACCATCGGGGTCCGGATCCCGTCCGGGAGCAGGCAGCAGACATCGACCGCCGTCCCTCGGAGCTCGGCTGCGAACCCGACGCTGAACGCCCGGACCCCGTGCTTCGTGGCGGAGTACACGGTGATGTGCGGCGTCGGGGACCACCCGGCGAGGGAGGCGACGTTCAAGATGGTGCCGCCCGCGCCGTCGAGCATTGATTGCGCGGCGGCGCGAGAGCCGTGGACGACGCCCAAGAGGTTCACCGCGACGATCCGCTCGACCTCCTCGTCGGTCTGGTCGAGCACGTCGCCCTTGCCCGTGACCCCCGCGTTGTTGATCCAGAGGTCGGGACGGACTGCAGCGGCGAGGTTCCGGCAGGCGCCCGCGTCAGTGACGTCGAGCGTGGGGTCCGTCCCAAGGAGGTCGACGGCGACGACGTCGTAGCCCGCCTCGGTCAGCCTGGTCGTGAACGCCCGACCGAGTCCACCGGCCCCACCCGTCACGACCGCCGTCGGCACGTCGGCTCCGGATCCTCAGGTGTGCTCGGCGGCGTACATGCCGTGGAAGTCGTCGAGTCCCGGAGGATTGATGTTCTCGCGGTCGTCGATGACCACCTGCACCACCGCAGGCTTCCCCGACGCAGAGGCGCGCTCGAGTGCGCCACGGAGGTCGTCGGGGTCCTCGACCACCTCGCCGTGACAGCCCAGCGCCCGAGCGACCTCGTCGTAGCGGACCTTGCTGTGGCGCACCCCGACTGTCGTGCCCGCGACCTTCTCCATGTAGATCTCCTCCATGCCCCACGCGAAGTCGCAGCTCACGATGGCGACGATCGCCACCCCATGGCGGGCGGCCGTCTCGAGCTCCTGGAGGTTGAAGCCGAACGCGCCGTCTCCCGACAGGAGGTACACGGGCCGCTCCGGGTTCGCGAGCTTGGCGCCGATTGCGTAGGGCAGGCCGGTCCCGAGATGCCCGAAGTGGCCGGTCCACATCAGCGAGCGGGGGTGGCGGAAGGTGTGCGCGAGGTGGGCCCAGAGCCCCGTGTTCCCGCCGTCGAAGCAGACGATGGCGTCCTCGGCGAAGAAGCGCGCGACCTCGACGGCGAGGCGACCAGGATGTACCGGAGAGGAGTCGATGGTCGCGTAGGAGTCGATGAGCGCTTCGCGGAACGAGT
>JBKJJI010000433.1:0-2840 GCA_046598115.1 Acidimicrobiia bacterium
GTTTTCCCTGTTCTGTGTGGCGTTTCAGCGGCTCCCGGAGCGGGGCGATGCCGCTGCGACGGATGAACGCCATGACGACGTCGATGCTGTCGGCCGAGTCGATCTCTGAGCGCAGCTGGCTCCACAGGCCGGGCTCGCCGGGTGCGTTGGTGAGCAGCGTGGTGTCGAGCAGCGGCGTGATGGGCTGCTCGATCTGGTGCGCGCTGCCGTCGGGGTTGCGGCGGAGGATGGCGTGGAGGACCTGGGCCGGGTCTATGGGTGCGTCGCTGGGATCCGTTGTGACGAGCTCGCCGAGCCTCTTGAGGAGGGCTTGCGCGACCTGGAGGCCGACGGCGACGCGGTCGTCGTCGCCCACGTCGTTGAGGGCAGCCTCGATCTGGCGGCTCAGGTGCCAGGCGATCCGGTCGGGTGCCTCGGCGGCGCGCAGGGCGCGCTGGTCGGTGGGCGTGCGCTCGCCGAGCGCCTTGAGGCGAGCCTGCAACCCCTCGGTGATCAACGTCTCGTAGAGCCCAGGCCCCAGCTCGTCCACGGAGAGAAGCTACGAGCTCCCCGTGACGGGCGACGGCGATGTCATACCTAGTCGGAAGACTGGTGCGATGCCGATCGAGCCATTCGACGACGATCCCGTCCCTCCCGGGATCCTTCTCGATCTCGACGAGGCGCTGCGTGTGTTGGAGGCCCTCGAGGACGCGCTCGACACCTTGGAGGGAGCCGGGTTGGCGCCTGGATTGCAGGACGAGGTCGCTACCGTGATCCGGGTGCTCCACGTTCGTCTCGGGTTCGACGAGGGAGGATTGCGATGACTGACGACGAGATCTTGCGGCCTGCCGAAGCGGCCCGACGGCTCGGGGTGCGCACGTTGGTGGTCATCGAGGCCATGTACGAGAAGCGGGTGCCACGGGTGCGCCTTCCCGACGGCACACTCGGCATCCCTGCCGACTCGCTCCACCTCATCGACGTCCACGCGGGGGATTCGGGGAACTGACCTGGCTCGGCGCCGGAGCGACGGTGGCGCCGTCGTTGTCAGATCTGGAACGAGGTGCCCTCGGTCGCCATGGAGACCTGGAGGTCGTCGCCGCAGTGACGCCGCGCGTCGGCGGCAAGGGCATCGAGTGCCGCGTCGTCGTGGTACGGGTCGTGATGGAACAGGACGAGATGCCGAACCCCCGCGGCCCGAGCGAAGGTGGCTACGTGCTCGATGGCGGAGTGGCCCCATCCCACATGGTCGGGGTACTCACCGTCGCCGTACTGGGCGTCGTGGAACAGCGTGTCGACCCCGGCAGCAACGTCGTACCCCGAGATCCATGACGGGTCGAGATCGTCCAGGTCCACACCCAGCGACGGCTCGTGGTCGGGTAGGTAGGCGAGCGATCCCCCACCTGAGGTGATGCGGAAGCCGACAGTCGGTCCCTGGTGGGTGACCGCGGCGGCCACCAGGGTCGCATCTCCGATCGAGACCGCGTTCTCGGGTGCGTCGTGGAACACGATCGTCGACGGGATGTCGGCGAGCCGCACAGGGAACAACGGCGGCGACAGGTACTTCGCGATCCGCGTCTCGAGCGATTCCACCGGCGATGCCGGACCCCAGATGTGAATCGTGTTGTCGGGGTTGAAGAGCGGTCGGAAGAAGCCCAGACCCTGGAGGTGGTCCATGTGCAGGTGGCTCAGCAGGAGGTGCATCTCTCGGAGGGGATCCTCTGCCATCGCCACCCCCAGCGGGCGGATGCCGGTTCCGGCATCGAGGATGAACAGCTGGCCCTCGTCGGTCCGAACCTCGATGCACGACGTGTTCCCTCCGTACCGCACGTTCTCGGGTCCTGGGGTCGCTACGGATCCTCGACATCCCCACACGCGGGCGATCATTGGTCGACCGTCCAGAAGATCGTCACTACACCGTGCATCTCGTCGGTCCGTGCGAACAGCGGAAAGGACGTGACCTCGACCAATCGCCGCGATCCGTCGGCCGACTTGGCCAAGAGCACGGCGTGCGCCGGTCGGCGCTCGTTGAAGGACACCGACGGCGGCGTATCTCGTCGACGCAACGAGTTGCCGTCGGCATCCTGGAGATCGAGCATCGCTCCGAACTCGAGAGACGAGATCTCCCCGACCTCCGCCCACGTCTTTCCGATGATCTGCTCGGCGGCTTCGTTGAAGAACACGAGTCGGCCCTCGGCGTCGATGAGGAACATCGGCGTCGCGAGGTTGGCGGCCATCTCGCGGCCGAGGATGAGCGTAAGCGCCTTCTGTCCCATGCTCCTTTGTCTAGCGCTGGGAGCAATCTGGTGTCGCGGCTCATGCTCCTGAACGAGCCGACCACCGACCTGTAGCTCGGCGTCCACGTCGGCGGCTACCGACTGTCTGCCTCGACAAGTGCATCGGTGAGCAGCGCTGGCGGCACTCGACCTCGATCCCTGCCGCGACCTCCGCCGTCGGCCAGCTCCCTGGCCTGACCACTACGGGCGGGGTCGCCGGCTTGCTCCCAGGCCTGCGATGACCCTTGCCAGCGTTCACGACCGACCCGAATGTCACCGAGGCGTTCAGCTCTTGCCGCGGCCTGGCCGAGACGCACGGCGTCGGCGATGCGTCCCTCGCGGCTGCAGCGAAGAAGGCCGTGTTCGCTGGCACGAGGCAGACGCGACGGGCGGCGGCATCGGCGAAGTCCAGCTTCTCGAAGATGGGGGCGAGCTCGGCTTCGGCGGTTGGCCGACTCCTTGGCGGTGGTGAACACCTTGGTGATCTTGGCGGCCGTGTCGACCGCCGTCGTGACGTGCTCTCACCCTCCCGCCCAGAGCTGGGGTGAGGGACGTCAGACCTTGTTGTAGGAGTTGGACGGCGTCCCG
>JBKJJI010000073.1:0-6206 GCA_046598115.1 Acidimicrobiia bacterium
GGTCCGCGAGCCGATCGGCCTCCTCGAGGTACTGCGTGGTCAGCAGCACGGTGGTGCCGCGCTCGACGAGACCCTCGATCACGGCCCACAGGTCGGTGCGGCTGCGTGGGTCGAGGCCGGTGGTCGGCTCGTCGAGGAACAGCACCGGCGGGCGGTGGACGAGCGCGGCGGCGAGGTCGAGCCGACGGCGCATCCCACCCGAGTAGGTGCGCAGGAGACGGTCGCCCGCATCCACGAGGTCGAAGCGTTCGAGGAGCTCGTCGGCGCGGGCCGCGATCTC
This sequence comes from Acidimicrobiia bacterium, assembly GCA_046598115.1. GTDB lineage: Bacteria > Actinomycetota > Acidimicrobiia > IMCC26256 > PALSA-555 > DASUAO01. The sequence goes on from JBKJJI010000073.1 coordinate 281, forward strand.
GTCGGATGGCAGGTGGGTGAGCCTGCCGATGAGCCGGAGGTTCTCGCGGCCGCTCAGCTTCTCGTCGACCGCGGCGTTCTGTCCCGCGAGCCCGATCGCCATCCGAGTCCGGACCGGCTCCCGGGCGACATCGAGGCCGAGCACCTCGGCGCGTCCGGCATCGGCGCGCAGGAGTGTGGTGAGGATGCGGACGGCGGTGGTCTTGCCCGCGCCGTTGGGCCCGAGGAGCCCCAGCACGCTGCCTTCGGGCACCTCGAACGAGACGCCGCACAACGCCTCGACGTCCTTGAAGTGCTTGACGAGCCCCTCGGCCAGGATCGCGGGTTGGGTCATGCGGCTCGAGGTGCCTCGCCCGCCACTGTCGTTCGGTGCATGACGCGCCGGTGTCCCGTGAAGTCGGCCATCGCCATGTGCTGGACGCAGCGGTTGTCCCAGAACGCGACATCGCCGATGGCCCATCGCCACCGACAGGTGAGCTCCTGGCGCACCGCGTGGGCGAACACGAAGTCGAGGATCGGCTTCGCCTCGTGCGCGGCGAAGCCCTCCAGCCCGATCGTGTACTGGGCGTTCACGTACAGGGCCTTCGCCCCGGTCTCGGGATGCACCCGCACCGCGGGATGGGGTTGCACCGCATTGGCGGAGTCGTCGGTCCGCACGGTCATGCCGCGGAACGCGTCGTGCACGCCCTGCATCTTCGGGGTGTAGGCGTTCACCGCGCTGTGCAGACCGACGAGCCCTTCGAGCATGCGTTGCATCCCCGCCGACAGCGTGCGGTAGGCGAGCGCCTGGTTCGCCCACACGGTGTCGCCGCCCGACGGCGGCACCTCCCGTGCATGGAGGATCGACCCGAACGGCGGCTCGGGGAGGAACGAGAAGTCCGAGTGCCACAGGCTCCCGAAGGTGAACGGCTGGCGCTCCTCGGCCGCGCGCACCACTGCGATCACCTCGTCGTGGCCGGCGATCGGCTCGATGAACGGCACCGGGCTGAACGGACCGAACCTGCGGCTGCACGCCACCTGCTGGTCGGGCGAGAGGTCCTGGCCGCGGAAGAACACGACCTGGTGGTCGAGCACCGCCCGTCGGATCTCGGCGACGGACTCGTCGGAGAGATCGTGCGCCAGGTCGATCCCGCCGACGACGGCACCGCACGCTCCGGTGACGGGCTCCACGGTGACGTGGCGGTACGGCTCGCCCGGCGCGGCCGCGGGAACGGGGATGAGGGCCGGGGTGGGAGACGCCACCGGACCAGCATACGAAGGGCCCGATCAGGGACGGGACGATTCGAGTCGCCGTTAGGGTTGGGCACTCATGGACATCGATCGCGAACGCCCGCAGGTGGGTTTCACCTCCGAGCTCGGGCTGCAGGTGGGCCTCGGCGACGAGCCCGACACCCTGACCGGACAGGCCGAGATCGTCCCGGAGCTCTGCATCCCCGAGGCGGGAGTGCTACGTCCGTCGGTGCTCCTCACCTGGGCCGACATCCTCACCGGGTCGTTGGCGAACGAGCGCACGCTCCCGCGGATCTGCATGACGGTCGACCTCGGGGTCCGGGTCGCCGCACCGATCCCCTCGGGCGCGCAGGTCACGGCCGTCGGTCGGATCCTCAAGAGCGGCCGGACCCTGACCTTCACCGAGACGGCCTTCTTCATCGCCGGTGCCGATCGCACCGGGCCGGTCGCCGTCGCACTGGGGACGTTCGTCGCGTCGCCGCGTCCGCAGGACACGGCAGTCTCCGCGTTCGCCACGGTCACGGCGCGCCAGCACGTGATACGCGACACGCCGGCACCGGTCGCCGAGATGCTCGGAAGCCGCGTGGTCGGTCCTGGGATCGTGGAGGTCCCGCGTAGCTCGCGGATCCTGAACTGGGCCGACACGGTGCAGGGCGGCGCCGTTGCCGCGACCGCCGAGGAGGCCGTGCTCGCGCTCGACGGCTCGTCGGCGCCGGTCGAGCTCGATGTCCGGTACCTCGGCGCAGTGCGGGCTGGCCCGATGCGGGCGACTGCCGAACGGTTCGGGCGATGGATCCGTGCCGAGGTGCGCGACGTGGGGAACGACGACAGACTGGCCGCCGTCGCGACGGCGCGTGGCGCATGACGACGAACGGTGGGAGTCGCGAGTGAGCACGACACAGAGCACCGGACAGGCCAGCGTTCAGTCGAGCACCACCGCGCGACTCGAGGCGTTCAGCGACGCGGTCATCGCGATCGCGATCACGCTCCTCGTCCTCGAGATCCACATCCCCCAGGTGGGGCACACGTCGTCGCTCCTCGACGCATTGTGGGACCAGTGGCCGTCCTACGTCGCGTTCCTCCTGTCCTTCGTCGTCATCGGGGTCATGTGGGTGAGCCACCACTCCATGTTCGAGCGCATCGCGACGGTCGACCGAGGGATGCTGTTCCGCAACCTCGCGCTGCTCATGGGCATCGGGTTCCTCCCGTTCCCCACCGCGCTGCTGGCCGAGTACGTGCGCGAGGGAGGGACGAACTCGCACGTCGCGGCTGCGATCTACAGCGCCACGATGGCCCTGATCGGGCTGGTCTTCCTGGCGATGTGGCGTCACCTCCTGCGGCACCCCGACCTCCTCGTCGCCGGCATCTCGCGCGAGCGGATCGAGGTCGCGATCAAGAAGTCGATGGTGGGACCGATCGTGTACACGGCCTCGATCGGTCTGGCGTTCATCAGCGCACTGGCGTGCTTCGTCGTGTACGCGCTGATCGCGCTCTACTTCGCGAGCAACCCGGCGTCGCGCGTCGCGACACCCGACGCCGGCGTCGAACCCGACGAGGCTACGACCGACTCCTGAAGCACGCGACGGCATCGTGGACGTCGAACGCGTCGAACGCGTCGAGCGCGTCCGCGGCGTCGAGCCCGGATGCCGACACCAGATCGTCCTCGTCGACGACGCCGAGCGCGACGGCGGCTCGCAGCTGTGTCTGCACCGACAGCCATTCCCTCCCGAGGTGCTCGCTGAGCCACGGTCCGAGGTCGGCGTCGTAGCGCAACGGATCAGGGAGCGCGGCGCCGGGCGTCGCCACGAGCGCGAGCAGGGCGGGATGCTCCGCCCGGTATCGCTCGTTCACCACCCGCCGGTCGGGGTCCTCGACGTGGGGCCCGATCACGCGGCCCGGGGATGCGGTGGGGCCGATGCCGAGCTCGCGCACCACAGCCCGGCCGTCGGCGAACGCATCGAGAAGCGGCTCGGCGATCGTGGCGGCGAGCGCGACGAGTCCGGCCCGTACGCCCGGGTCGGGGGCGCGCCCGAGGAGGGCCGGGTCGTCGAAGCGGTCGGGAGCCGGACAGGCGATCTCGGCGAGCGCGGCGCGGGCGCGGTCGGGGTCGGGACCGGGGCCGGTCGCCGGGACCATCGGCGGACCGTCGGGGTAGATGCCGGGCTCGCCGAAGCGCGCGTGCGACGAGAAGAGCGCGGTGTCGCGTGGCGATCGCGGCGGACCTGCGAGGACGTCGACGGCGATCCGCTCGAGCGCCTCTCGGGGAGCAGGGTCGGTGAGGTCGATGGCTGCACCCTAGGACCGGGTCCTACGATTTGTCGGTGTCGACCGATCCCACCATCGCCGCGACCTCCGTCGGCGCAGTCATGCCCGCGGCCGTCTACGTCGGTGGAGGGCGGCTCGAGGTGCACGACGTGCCGGTGCCGGTCCCGGGCCCGTCGGAGGTCGTGGTGGCGGTCTCGCACTGCGGGATCTGCGGGACCGACCTGCACCTCGTCCTCGAGGAGTACGCCCGGCCCGGATCGGTGCTGGGCCACGAGTGGTCGGGCACGGTGGCGGCGGTCGGGACGGAGGTGGACGGGTGGGCGATCGGCGCCCCGGTGGTCGCCGACGCGGTGCCCGGATGTGGCGACTGCCGGGCCTGCCGGAAGGGGCGTCCGGCGGTGTGCCTCCGGCGCGAGACACCCGACTTCCTGTCGTCCCGCGGCGCGTTCAGCCGCTTCGTGGTCGTGCCCGCGGCTCGGCTGTTGCGCATCCCCGACGGGCTCGCGCTCCGCGCGGCGGCGCTCACCGAGCCGACGGCGATCGCCATCCACACGGTCCGCCTGTCGGGAGCGACCTCCCGCGACCGCGTGCTCGTGACCGGGGCCGGACCGGTCGGGCTGCTCACGACCGCCGTCCTCGTCGCCAACGGCGTCACCGACATCACGGTCTCGGAGCCCTCGCCGGTGCGCCGGGCGCGAGCGCTCGACGTGGGTGCGGCGCGCGTGTTGGCACCGGACGCGCTCCCGCGGGCACCGATGGCCGGAACGGTCCCTGAGCCCTTCACCGTCGTCTTCGAGTGCTCGGGGCACGCCGATGCCGCGGAGTCGGCCGTCGATCAGCTCGACTACGCGGGGACGCTCGTGTTCGTGGGCACTGGCCGCGCGCATCCTCGCGTCAACCACAACCGGATGATCGTGCTCGAGCTCACCGCGATCGGCGCCTACAACTACGACGCCGAGGGCTTCGGTCCGGCGCTCGAGCTGCTCGCGTCCGGTCGGCTGCCGCTCGACGCGCTCATCGAGTCCGACGACGTGCTGCTCGACGCGGTGCTCCCGACGATGCACCGGCTCGCGGCTGGAGAGCTTCCCGGCAAGGTGATGGTGCGACCGGAGGTGACGCCATGAAGCCCGGACAGCCACCGCGGCTCAACCACGTCGCGATCAGCGTCGATCCGGCACTCCTCGACACCGAGGGCCGCGCCGATCTACTCGCGTTCTTCGGTGAGGTCTTCGGATGGACCGAGGGCGACAACACCGGCGAGCAGGGCAACCCCCTCATCCGCTACACCGGTGCGTTCGGCGAGTTCGTCTACCTGCTCCCGGCCGCCCCGCCGCTCGTCGCCGGACGCCTCGACCACGGCAGCTAGCCACCGACCTCCGTGTCGGCCGTGCCCATCCAGCTGTCGTAGAGCGCGGCGTACGCACCGCCGGCCGCGATGAGCGCGTCGTGGTGGCCGACCTCGGCGATGCGGCCTCCCTGCACGACAGCCACCCGGTCGGCGCGGGCCGAAGTGGACAGCCGGTGCGCGATCACGACCACCGTCCGGCCCGCCATCAGACGTTCGATGGAGTGGCCGACCAACAGCTCCGTTCCCGGGTCGAGGCTCGACGTGGCCTCGTCGAGGACGATCACCTCCGGGTCGGCGAGCGCGGACCGTACGAGCGACACGAGCTGGCGCTCTCCGGCAGAGAAGTTGGCGCCGCGTTCGCGTACCAGTGTGTCGAGCCCGTCGGGGAAGGCGGCGAAGTGCGGGGCGAGGTCGAGTGCCTCGATCGCTCGCGTGACCTCGCTGTCGGGCGCGTCCGGCCGGGCGATGAGCAGGTTGTCGCGGATGGTGCCCCCGAAGAGGAATCCCTCCTGGGGGACTACCACGATCCGCGACCGCAGCGAGCGCTTCGTCGTGTCGCGCAGGTCGACGCCGCCGAAGGTCACCGTGCCCGCCACCGGGTCGTAGAACCTGACCATCAGCTTCGCGAGCGTCGACTTCCCGGCGCCGGTCGGTCCGACGAGCGCGACCCGCTCGCCCGCGTCCACGGTGAGGGAGACGTCGTCCAGCACGAGAGGTCCGTCGCGGTACCGGAACGACGCATGGTCGACGACGAGGGCGCCGTGCGCAGGCAGATCGCGGGCGCCGGGCCGGTCGTCGACGGCGACCGGCTCGTCGAGCAGCTCGTAGAGCTTCGCGAGTGCCGCCCCGGCTGCCTGCAGGGTGTTGAACAGCTGGCTCATCTGCTGGATCGGCTCGAACAGGTTCTGCTGGTACAGCACGAAGGCGGCGAGCGTGCCCACCGTCACGACGTCCTGGCCGGTGAGGTAGCCCCCGAACAGCAGGATGATCGCGAGCGACGTCCCCTGGCACAGCTCGAGGATGGTCGTGAACCGCGCGGTGATCGCCCCGGCGTGGAGGTTGGTGCGGAACTGCCGGTCGTTCG
>JBKJJI010000094.1:0-9947 GCA_046598115.1 Acidimicrobiia bacterium
ACTGGGCGTCCAAATCGACCAGGTGGCGGCGGTCCCGGGCGACAACGCGGTGGCTCCGTTCGACGCCGAGACGCCCGTGGGCAGGAGCGCGTCCATGACCGCGGGCGCCGTCGCTGAGACCGCGAGTGTGTTGCGCGAGCGGATCCTCGAGATCGCCGCACACAAGCTGGAGGCAGCCGTCGACGACCTCGAGCTCGATGCCGGGAAGGTGACCGTGCGCGGGACGCCGTCGCTCGGGATCACGGTCGCCGAGATCGCTCGCGTGGCGTACTTCGCACCGCAGGAGCTCCCGCCGGGGACGCCCGCCGGGTTGGAGGCGAGCGGGCGCTACACCACTCCGTCCGGGCAGGCCTGGACCAACGCGACGCACGTGTGCACCTGCGAGGTCGACGTCGCGACCGGAAGGGTCCAGCTGCTGCGCTACATCGTGAGCGAGGACTGCGGGCCGATGATCAACCCCGCGGTCGTCGAGGGGCAGGTCAGCGGGGGGACGGTCCAGGGGATCGGCGGCGCGCTCTACGAGCACCTCGTCTACGACGAGATCGGGAACCCGCTCACCACGACGTTCCTCGATTACCTGCTGCCCACCGCCAGCGAGGTCCCCGACATCGAGCACGGCCACCTCGAGACGCCGGGCCCGGGCGCCGGCGGCTACAAGGGCGTCGGTGAGGGCGGCGCGATCGGGGCTCCACCGGCCGTGATCAACGCGGTGGCCGACGCGCTGGCACCATTCGGGGTCACGATCACCGAGCAGCCCCTCAGTCCGTCCCGGATCATCGCCCTCCTCGAGGCAGCCGAAGCAGGAGGCACGACGTGACCTCGACAGGGAGCGACACCGGCTACGACCCGTACGACGTCAGTATCAACGCCGATCCGTACCCGGTCTTCCGGCGGCTCCGGGAGGAAGCGCCGCTGTACCGGAACGACACTTACGACTTCTACGCGCTGAGCCGGTTCTCCGACGTCGAAGCCGGCCTGCGCGACGCGGCGACGTACAGCTCGGCGCGCGGCGCGATCATCGAGCTGATCAAGGCCGACATCGAGATGCCGCCCGGTGTGCTCATCTTCGAGGACCCACCCGTCCACACCGTGCACCGCAGCCTGCTCTCGCGGGTCTTCACGCCGAAGAAGATGCAGGCGCTCGAGCCGCAGGTGCGTGAGCTCTGCGCGCAGTGCCTCGATCCGCTCGTGGGGGCAGGCGGCTTCGACTTCGTGCGCGACCTCGGGGCGCAGATGCCGATGCGGGTCATCGGGATGCTCCTCCGCTACGAGCCGCCGGCACCGCACGTCGCCCGGTACGTCACGCGCGACGTCGAGCACTACGGCCAGACGGTGCCGGTGGGCAGCATCATGCTCTTCCTCGTCGGGGCTGCGAACCGCGACGACCGGCGCTTCCCCGACGGCGACCGGTTCGACATCCATCGCGATGTCGCCCGGTTGTCACCGACCTCCACCGTGCGCGGGTGGGAGACGCTGCCGGTCGTCACACCGTGAGCACCGGGCCGGAGAGCGACGGGGCGACCGAGGCGGTCGAGCCGTTCGGGATCGAGCCATTCACGATCCAGATCGACGACGCGGCGCTCGACGACCTGCACGACCGACTCGTGCGCACGCGCCTCCCGGACCAGATCGAGGGCACTGGGTGGGAGTACGGGATCCCGATCGACTACCTCGGCGAGCTCGTCGCGTACTGGCGTGACGAGTTCGACTGGCGCACCCAGGAGGCACGCCTCAACGAGCTCGCGCACTTCCACACCGAGATCGACGGGCAGCAGATCCACTTCGTGCACGAGCGTTCACGGCACGACGACGCGATGCCGTTGCTGCTCACCCACGGTTGGCCCGGCTCGATCGTCGAGTTCCTCGAGGTGATCCCGCGCCTCACGGATCCCGAGGCGTACGGCGGGAGCGCGAGCGATGCGTTCCACGTCGTCGCGCCGTCGCTCCCCGGATATGGGTTCTCGGAGCCGACGCGGACACGCGGCTGGGACCCTTGGCGCGTCGCGCGGGCATGGGTCGACCTGATGGGCCGACTCGGGTACGGGCGCTACGGCGCGCAGGGCGGCGACTGGGGCGCCCAGGTCACGACGCGCATTGGCGCGCTCGACCCCGAGCACTGCGCGGGCATCCACCTCAACATGGCGATCGCGGCGCGTCCCGACGATGCGGGTCCGCTCAGCGACGCGGACAAGGCGGATCTCGCCGAGATGGCGCAGTTCCAGAAGGAGGAGGCGGGCTACGCCGCCGAGCAGGCCACGAAGCCCCAGACGATCGGGGTCGCGCTGAACGACTCGCCCGCCGGGCTCCTCGCCTGGATCGTGGAGAAGTTCCGAGCCTGGAGCGATTGTGACGGGGACCCCGAGACCGTGTTCTCCCGCGACCAGCTGCTCACGAACGTCATGACCTACTGGCTGACGCAGACGGGCGCGTCAGCGGCGCGCCTTTACTGGGAGCACCAGCATGTGGGTCCGGACGGCGGACCGCCCGAGTTCGTCGCGGTCCCGACGGGCATCGCGAGCTACCCCGAAGAGGTCATCCACTTCCCGCGCTCCTGGGTCGAAGCTCGCTACCACGTCACCCACTGGGCCGAGATGCCCCGCGGCGGCCACTTCGCCGCGATGGAGCAGCCCGACCTGTTCGTCGATGACGTCCGCGCCTTCTTCCGCACGGTCCGCTGAGGTCGGCCAGCCTCGTTTCGGTGACCGCAGAGGCCGCTCTGGGGGCGGATCGCGTCACGAGATCCGGTCGGCGGCGGGCGACGTGGCTGTCAGGCGATCTCGGGCCGGGTGCCCGGCAGCGCATCCGGGAGCGCTACCTGGGCGCCGTCGGAACGGATCGGCGTCCCGTTCACGAGCACGTGGCGCATGCCGTCGGGTTCCTCCGCGGTCAGGCGCTCGGCATCGGCGGGGAAGTCGCGCACTCGACGCGTCGGTCCGGGCCCCACGGTGTCGGGGTCGAACACGCAGATGTCGGCCCAGTAGCCCTCGCGGAGGTAGCCGCGGCGCACGAAGCCGAACATGTCGGCCGGTTCGCCGGTGAGCTTGCGCACCGCGGCTTCGAGCGGCATCACCGCGCGCTCCCGCACCCACCGACCCAGCAGGTCGGTCGGGAGCGGTGCATCGCACAGCTGGTCGATGTGGGCACCGGCGTCGGAGAGGCCGAGGGCCACATGGTCGTGGGTCAGCAGCGCGCTGACCGCATCGACGTCGTCGTTGGCGATGTAGGCGCGAAAGCGCGTCTGCAGGTCCTCGGTCAGGGCCAGCTCGCACATGAGGTCGAGCGGGCTGCAGCCCTGCTCGGCTGCGAGCTCGCTGACGCGGCGCCCCTGCAGCTCGGGCGACTGCGCCGACTCGGAGACCTCGAACGTGTCCCAGCGCGGTGGCATCGGTGCCTGGTCGAGGTCGGCGGCAGCACGTGCCCGCCACGCCGGATCGCCGTAGGCGGCGATCCGCGCGTCCCGGTCGCCCTCCATGAGCTCCCCGAACACCTTGCCGACGTTGAGGTTGTACGCGTCGGCCATCGTGAACTGCATCGTGAGCGGTCGCGGCGTGACCTGGGGCCAGACGTCGGCCCCGTTCGCCAGCCCCTGCTCGTGGAGCCCGAGCGGCTCGAGGTGCTTGCCGCCGGGCGATGCGAACAGCGGGTACGTGAAGGGGCGCCCGACGCGCGGCTGCCACTCGTACACATCGGCGTACGTGCACTGCTTGCCCGGCGTGATGAGGATGACGCCCCGGCCTGCGTCGCCCGTCGCACGGAACAGCGCCTCGACCTCGTCGGCCTCCGCGAAACGGCTCGGGACGGGCTTCCCGTCGACGCCGCGGTGCGCGAACGAGAAGCTGGTCGAGAACCCCGCCGCCCCGGCGTCGAGGGCATCGCGGACGAGTCCGGCCATGCGCTCGATCTCGTCGGCGGTCGCCGCCCGCTCGTAGGCGTCGTCGCCCATCACGTAGAGGCGGAGCGCCGAGTGTCCGATGTACGCGGTGAAGTTGAGCAGTGTGCCGCGCCGCCCGACCGCGTCCAGGTACTCGGGGAAGGTCTCGAAGTCCCACACCATCCCGGCGACCAGGGTGGCCGGGTCCATGTCCTCGACGTTCTCGAGCGTGTGCACGATCAGGTCGTGGTGCTCGGGCCGCGTCGGTGCGATCGTGAAGCCGCAGTTGCCGGCGACGACGGTCGTGACCCCGTGGGACGACGACGGTCGCAGTGCCGGGTCCCAGAACACCTGCGCGTCGTAGTGGGTGTGGATGTCGATGAAGCCGGGCGTGACGGCACAACCGGTCGCGTCGAGCACGCGCGCTCCGTCGAGGTCCGGCCCGATCGCCTCGATCCTGCCGTCGACGACCGCGACATCAGCCTTCCGACCCGGTGCGCCGGTCCCGTCGTAGACGGTTCCACCGCGAATGACGAGATCAGCGGGCATCGGGACCCTCTTCCTCCACCGCGGCCTTCTTCGTGAAGACGTCCTGCATCGGTCGCGCCGGAGCGCCGGCGGTCGTCCCGCCGTCGACAGGGAGCACCACGCCGGTGATCTGCGCCGCACGGTCGCTGGCCAGGAACACGACAGCGTTCGCGACGTCGTCCGGTGTTCCCGCGCGCTGGAGGGGCTGCATGAGCCGGATGATCTGCGACACGTCGTAGTTCGCGTTGATCGCAGTGGCGATGTGCGCAGGTGCGATGCAGTTGACCCGGATGCCGTGCTCGGCGAGGTCGATGGCGATCGACCGGCTGAGGTGGATGACGGCCGCCTTGGACGCGCGGTAGGTCATCAGCCCGGGGCCGGCATTGATACCACCGATCGACGTGATGTTGATGATCGACCCACCGCCGTGCCCTGCCATGTGGCGGGCGGCCCGCTGGCTGCCCAGCATGACGCCGAGGAGGTTCACGGCGATGACGCGGTCGAAGTCGCGCAGGTCGTCGTCGAGGAAGCGGCGGGACGAGCTCGAGATCCCCGCGTTGTTGAACATGACGTGGAGTCCACCGAAGCGCTCGACCGTGAAGGCGACGAGTGCATCGACGTCGCCTGCGTTCGCGATGTCGGTCTGGTGGAACGCGGCGACGTCGCCCAGCGCGGCGGCTGCCTCGGCACCCCGCTCGGCGTCGATGTCGGCGATTACCACGCGGGCACCTTCGGCGACGAAGCGCTGCGCCGTCGCGCGACCGATCCCGCCCGCGCCGCCGGTCACGATGGCGACCTTGTCGGAGAGCTCCTGGCCCACTGGTGATCCCCTCTCCACGCGGTTACTCGTCCTCGATCCAGTAGTCGGGGACGGTGGTGACGCCGTGGCGTTCGAAGATCGCGTCGATCTCGGCGAGATCGGCGTCGGAGATCTCCCAACCGACTGCGCCGACGTTGTCCTCGACCTCGGCGACGCTACGGCAGCCGACGAGCGACGTGCTCACGAGCGGGTTCGAGGTCGTCCATCGGAGCGCGAACTGCGGCAGGCTCCGGTCGTAGCGCGCGGCGATCGCCTTGAGCTCGTCCACAGCGCGGACGTTGCGGGGGAACGACTCCGCGCCGAAGAGCGCGTCGAAGAGCTTGATCGATCCCATCTTCCCCTGCCGCGCGCGCCAGTCCTCGGAGCCGAAGTCCTGGTCTTCGGTGAAGGTTCCCGTCAGCAACCCGTACGCGAGCGAGCCGTAGGCCATGACGCCGATCCCCTCCGCGGCGCAGTACGGGAAGATCTCCTGCTGCATGCGCCGGTCGAACATGTTCCACCCGTACTGGGCGACGTCGACACGTCGGACCTTCATGCACTCCGCGATGTCGGCCTTCTTGAAGTTCGAGATTCCCACGAAGCGCGCCTTGCCCTCGCGGACGATGTCGTCGAGGGCGCCCATGGTCTCCTCGAAGGGGGTCTCCCGGTCGGGCCAGTGCACGAGGAACACGTCGACCCGGTCGGTGCCGAGGTGGGTCAGGCTCTTCTCGATCGAGGCGAGCACGCGCTCGCGGCTGGCGTCGCGGAGGTTGGGCTTGTCGCGGTAGCCCATCCCGAACTTGGTGACGATGATCGCCTCGTCGCGACGCCCACCCAGCGCCTCACCGAGGGCCCGCTCCGAGGAACCCATGCCGTAGCCCTCGGCGGTGTCGAAGACGTTGATGCCGAGGTCGAGCGCCCGCCCGATGGCCCGGGGGAACTCCGCCTCCTCGACATGCCCGTACCCGCCGCCGATCTGCCAGCATCCGAAGCCGATGGCGGAGACGTCGAGGCCGGTCTGTCCGAAGGGGCGGTACTCCATCGTGGGGGTCCTCTCCGGGGCCTCGAACTAACAGTGATGTCACCGGACGGTAGCACCGAACGGGCGATGAGGCCTGGGAGGTACCGCCACACCGGGCGCTGACTAACGGTAGTGTCACTGGCGATCGGCCCACCAGGGGAACGGATCGGCGAGGAGGAGCGGCGATGCCCGACGACGAGCGAGACGGGCAGCCCGATGGCGCCGTCGCGGTCGTTCGCCGGGCGCCGTTCTCCGACAACCCCCGGGTCGGCGCCCGCGGTCTGCGGACGCAGCAGCGGATCCTCGACGCGGCGTTGCAGGCTTTCGCCGAGCGGGGCTACCACGGTTGCAGCATCGACCGGATCACCACGGTCGCCCGGTGCTCGCGCGTCTCCTTCTACCAGTACTTCGCGAGCAAGGAAGCGGTCTTCGGCCATCTCGCCGGACAGGTCGCGCGGCAGGTCGGCGCGTCGACTGAGGCGCTCGATTCGCTCACGCCCGGCGTCGACGGCTGGGACGCGATGCGCGCGTGGGTCGCGCGCTACGCCGAGATCCACGAACGCTACGAACCGGTCTTCCACGCGCTCGAGGCCGACGAGACGCTCGCCGCGGTCGCCCGCGGCACCGGCAGGCAGACCATCGCACGCATCCATTCCCGGCTGGTCACGACGACGCTCCCTCCCCGCCAGCTCGACCCGGTGCTCCGGTTGCTGCTCGAGTGCCTCAACCATGCGCTCGACGTCCGGAGCGTCATGGGCTCGATCGCTCCCGACGCCTACCCGGGCGAGCGGGTCGAGGACGCGTTCACCGATGTGCTCCACCGGACGTTGTTCGGCCGGCAGCCCGACGTGAACGTGCACCCGCCTGGTGGTACCCGGCCGCCGTCACTCGCGTTCGGACCGGAGATGCTCGCGCGCCTGAACGACGATGGCAGTCGGCGCGGTCCCGATCCGACGAACAACCGCGCGCTCGACGCCCTGCTCGCGTCGGGCCGCGCGGTGTTCGTCGACCGCGGGTACCACAACACCAGGGTCGACGACCTCGTCACCGCGGCCGGGGTCTCGCACGGCGCCTTCTACCGCTACTTCCGGAACAAGGACGAGCTCGCGCAGATCCTCACGGCGCGCGCCGTGCAGGCGGTCGGCGCGGCGGTCGTGGAGATCCCCGACGTCGCCGGGCTCGACGCGTCCGCGAGCACAAGCGTCCTTCGACGGTGGTTGCGGCGATACCACTCGGCGCACGCCAACGAGGCGGCGATGCTGCGGGTCTGGATCGACGCGTCGTTGCAGGACCCCGCGCTGCGGGCCGAGTCGGCGCCGCTGCTCGACTGGGGCCGGCGGCGGATGGCCGCGTACTTGGAGCCGCGGGGCTTCGGCGATGCCGACATCGACGGGGTCGTCATGGTGGCGCTGCTGGGCGTGTTCGGCGCTCGTCAACGGCCGGCCTCCGAGATCGACGCGGCCGCACACATCATCGAGCGCGGACTCCTGGGCCGCTGACGATCTGCGAATGGAGCACCGTTGAGCACCGACTTCGACTCGATCGACTACTTCCGCGCGAAGGACGTCTACCAGGACCCGTACCCGTACTACGAGTACCTGCGTTCGCACGGGCCGGTGTGGCGCGAGCCGCATCACGACGTGGTCATGGTCACCGGTTACAAGGAGGCGATCGAGGTCTACCGCGACGCTGCCACCTTCTCGTCGTGCAATGCGGTGAGCGGACCGTTCCCGGGGCTCCCCGTCCCACTCGAGGGCGACGACATCAGCGATCTCATCGAGGAGCACCGCGACGCCCTCCCGTTCAGCGACCAGCTGCCCACGTTCGACCCGCCGAAGCACACCGACCACCGGGCGCTCCTGCTGCGTCTGATCACGCCGAAGCGCCTGCACGAGAACGAGGAGTTCATGTGGCGTCTCTGCGATCGGCAGATCGACGAGTTCCTCGACCGGGGTGCGTGCGAGTTCGTCCACGACTACGCGAGCCCGTTCACCCTGCTCGTCGTGGCCGATCTCCTGGGGGTTCCGGAAGCGGACCACGAGTCGTTCCGCGCCGAGCTCCAGGGCAACCGCAGGCCCGAGCAGGGGACGGGCATCGGCGAGGCGCGCGCGATGGCGCACAAGCCGCTCGAGTTCCTGTACGAGCGGTTCACCAACTACATCGACGACCGCCGTCGCAACCCCCGAAACGACGTCATGACGGGACTGGCTACCGCCACCTTCCCCGACGGGACGCTGCCCGAGGTCGGTGAGGTCATGTTGATCGCGGCCAACCTGTTCGCGGCGGGGCAGGAGACGACCGCTCGACTCATCGTGACCGCGCTCCAGATCCTCGGCGAGCGGCCCGAGCTCCAGCAGCGTCTGCGCGACGACCGATCGCTCATCCCGGCGTTCGTCGAGGAGGTGCTCCGCCTGGAGAGCCCGATCCAGGGCGACTTCCGCCTGTCGCGAGTCCCGGCGACGATCGGGGGAGTCGACCTGCCTGCCGGCACCACGGTGATGGTGCTCAACGGCGCGGCGAACCGCGACCCGCGGGAGTTCGACGACCCGAACGAGCTGCGCCTCGATCGGGTCAACGGTCGCCAACACGTCGGGTTCGGGTTCGGTATCCACACCTGTGCCGGTGCACCCCTCGCCCGGTCCGAGGCACGGGTCAGCCTCGAGCGCATCCTCGACCGCATGGCCGACATCGGCATCTCCGAGGCCGCCCACGGCCTGCCCGGCGCGCGCGAGTACCGGTACACGCCCATCTACATGCTGCGCGGCCTCGAGCGCCTCCAGCTCGAGTTCACCCCCTTGCCCGACACCCCGAGATCCGACACCCCGAGATCCGACACAGGGGAACCCGATGCCCTGAAAGGGAATACACGATGACCGCACCGCGCACGAGCTACAAGCTGTACATCGGCGGCGAGTGGGTCGATGCCGAGAGCGACGAGCAGCTCGAGGTCATCAACCCGGCGACGGAGGAGGTCATCGGGCAGGTTCCCCAGGCCTCCATCGCCGACGTCGACCGAGCGGTCGCCGCGGCGCGCCGCGCCTTCGACGAGGGGCCCTGGCCGCAGATGTCGCCGCGTGAGCGTTCGGACGCGCTCGTGCGGTTCACCGGGATCATCGAAGAGCGACGCGCGGAGCTCGTCGAGCTGATCATCGCGGAGGCGGGCGCGGCTCGACCGATCGCCGAGGCGCTCCAGTTCGACACCGGGCTGCGCTACACGGCGTGGTTCGCCGAGCGCGCCGCGACGTTCCCGTACCTGGATCCGCTGCCGCCCCAGATCAGTCCCCGCGGCCTCGGCCAGGGCGTGATCCTCAAGGAGCCCATCGGGGTGGTCGCCGCGATCACCGCATTCAACTTCCCCCTCTATCTCAACCTGGCGAAGGTCGCGCCCGCGCTCGCGATGGGCAACACGGTGGTGCTGAAGCCGTCGCCCTACACGCCGCTCGAGGCGTTCGTGCTCGGCGAGATCGCCGACGCCGCGGGGCTGCCGCCGGGGGTGCTGAACGTGGTCACCGGTGATGTGGACGCCGGGGCCCGCCTCACGACCCACCCCGGCGTCGACATGGTGAGCTTCACCGGCTCCGACGCGGTGGGGAAGAAGATCATGGGGCAGGCCGGCGAAGGCTTGAAGAAGGTGCTCCTGGAGCTGGGTGGCAAGTCGCCGAACATCGTGTTCGACGGGTGCGACGTTGCCAAGTTCGCGGCCGGGGCGGCGTTCGCGTTCACCATCC
>JBKJJI010000242.1:0-3766 GCA_046598115.1 Acidimicrobiia bacterium
GTCGGCATCCGCCAGTACGCGCCGTACCGCCTGCTCTACGAGATCGGGCCCCCGTTCGACGCGCTGCGAGCGACCGTGCGTGCCTGGTCGATCGGCCTCTGTGGCCTTGCGCTCCTCGCGGGTCTGGGTGGCGTCGCGTTCGTGGAATGGATCCGACGAGCAATCGCGTCCCGCGCACCCGCGCGCGGGACGGTCGGCGCGGGCATCGCCGCGACGATCCTCGTGCTCGCGCTCCTCGCCGAGGGGTTCGACCCGTGGTTCGACCGGCCGACCGTCGTTGCGAGCCCGGTCGATGTCGAGCTCGCCCGACGGGAAGGGTCCGGTGGCGTGGTCTCCCTCCCGATGAACGAGAGCGACGTGCTCGACCTCAGCCTCTTCCAGCAACCCGCCGTCCTCTATGGATCGACGGAGCACCACCGGATCCTGCTCAACGGCTACGCCGGGTACGTCCCGGCCTCGTACCTCGAGGTCTCCAACGGGCTGGCCACGCTCCCGGCGACGGACGCCGTGCGCATCCTCCGCCGCCTCGGGATCCGCTACGTGGTCGTGCGACCGAGTGCGGCCCACGGACGCTGGGCCGCCCTGCGGTTCCCGGAGCAGGCGGAGCCGCTCGAACTCCTCGGTCGCTTCGGCGGCGACCTGCTCTACGAGGTCCCCACGAGCGTGCCCTGAGCGTCCGCTACTCGACGCAGACCCGGGCGCGATCGAGCGTGGTCACCCGGAGGCGCCAGGCCGGCGCCTCCGACAGGAGCGGCGCGTCGAAGCGTGCCGGCGACCCGGCCACCACCCGGCCGAGCTCGATGGGTCGGTCGCCGTACCCAGCGATCGACACCGTGGCCGGGACGCCCTCCGCGTCGACCACGACCGACACCTCGTGGGCCCGGACGACGACGGGACGCCCTCGCTCCGCGAGCTCGCACTCGGCGTCGGCAGGTGTCGCCGCGACCGGCAGCGGCCCGAGCCCGAGCCCGCGTACGAGCGTGTCGTCGGCCGCGCGTCGAGCAAACGCGGGGGCGGCGCGGACCTCGGCGGGGGAGGACGCAGGGGACCCGTACCGGGCTGCGATTTCGAGGTACGGGCCGTTGCGCACACCCAACAGCAGCGAACCGGTCGACTCCTGTGGATCGAGCAGGCTGCCTCCGGCCTCGGCTGCGGCGAGCTGCGCCTTCGTCTCCTGCGCCCGGGCGCGCTGGAGCTCGGCGCCGTCGTCGAGCTGCCCGATGTTCCAGATGACCGACCAGACCGCGACGAGCACCACGGCCACGATCGCGACCTTTTCACTTGTTGCAGGGCCGGCCGTCGCTTTGCCGGCCGTCTGGCCCGCGGCGAGCTCGCCGAGGGTGAGGAGCACGAAGACCGCCGCGGCGTACGAGTGCCACGTCGTGAGCCCGCTCGTGGCCCGCGAGATGCTCAGCAGCCCCACGAAGGCGCCCAGCGCCGCGGCGTTCCCGAGGAGGCGCGGCCCGTGCGGACGCTCGAGCGCGACCCACGCGGCGACGACGCCGACCGCCAGCACGGCGAGCACGACGTGGGCCGCAGTCCCGCGGTCGTCGACGCCGACGAGCGTCCCGACGGTCTGCGCGACCAGCTTCTCGGCGAACGAGGCGATGTCGCCGATCGAGCCGCCGTCGTTGGTCCCGGTGGCGTACCTCAGATACCACGCACCGAAGAGGGCCAGGGGTGCGAGCGGGACCCAGGATCGCCGCCATGCCCGACGCGTCCCCATCTCGACGGTCATCCCGATCACGAACGGCACCGCGATCCCGCTCGACGCGACGCCCAGGGCGAGCGCGAGCGACGCGCCGATGTCGGAGCGTCGGGTGTCGCGATCGATGAGGAGGAGGGCGCCGATCCCCGCCGCGGTCGCGATGACCCAGCCGAGCGAGATGGGCCAGATGATGACGGCCCACGCGTACCCGAAGAAGGCGAGGACCGCGGTGCCCGCCAGTGCGGCCGGGGTCGCGATGCGTCTGCGGAGATAGACGTAGAGCAGGGCGCACGTGAGCAGGTGGCCCGCGACGAGCGCGAGGCGGTACGGCACCGGGGACTCCAGGCCGACCACGCGCAGCAGCACCTGGTAGGCCGCGATTGGCACAGCCATGAGGTGGTTGTTGAACGGCTCCAGCAACGAGGTCGTGCTGGGTGCGTGCCGCTGCACGATCCACACCCACTCGTCGAAGAAGAAGGTCGTCCCGCGGGCCGCGTGCAGGATGATCACGCCTGCCGCGAGCAGGAGGACCGCCGGCAGCACGGCCGATGTCAGGTCCGTTCTCCGGGGAGGCCCGGCGGGTCGGGGCGTCGAGACCGGAGGTGCGGACGGGCTCACCCCTCCGGCCGTACCACGCGACCCGGGCGTGCCGAGACGGCGTCGGCGACCGGCGCGCCATCGACGCGGATGGGGACGCCGTTCACCAGCACGTGCTCGACGCCGGTCGGTTCGTCGGCCACGAGCCGCTCACCGTCGGCGGGGAAGTCTCGCACCCGTCGGATGCGACCAGGCGCGACGGTGTCGGGGTCGAAGACCGTGACGTCGGCGAACGATCCCGGTGCGAGCGAACCGCGTCCGGTGAAGCCGAACACGCCCGCGGGCTCGCCCGTGAGCTTGTGCACCGCGTGCTCCAAGGTGAGCACCTCGCGCTCGCGCACCCAGTTCCCGAGCAGATCGGTGGGGAGGCAGGCGTCGCACAGCTGGCCGACGTGCGCGCCGGCGTCGGACAGACCGATGAGCATCCCTTCCTGGACCAGCAGCTTCGCGATCATCTCCTCGTCGTCGTTCGCGAGGATGCTGCGGAACCGGGTGCCGAGGTCCTCGCTCGCCGCGAGCTCGGTCATCGCGGCGAGCGGTCCTACACCGCGATCGGCGGCCAGCGCCGCGATGCTCGTGTCGACGAGGTCGGGACGGGTGGTGCTCTCCGCGATGGTGATCCGCTCCCACCGTGCCCGGAACACCCGACCGTGCTCGAGCTCGTCCTCGGCGTTCCGGAGCCAGTCCGGGTCGCGGTACGCGGCGAGCCGCTCCTCGACCGGCGTGTCGATGAGGCGGGCGAACGACGGGACGGTGTTGAACGTGAACGGGTCGGCCATCGTCATCTGGAAGGTGAGGGGGCGACACGTGACCTGCGGCCACACGTCGGCGCCGGACGCGCGCTCGCGGGCGTTCAGGTCCGCCATCGACTCGGCGAACGGTGAGCCCTTGATGGTCAGGAGCGCGGTCCACGTGAAGGGGCGCCCGACCTTGCGCTGGAGCGCGTAGATCTCGGGGTGGGTCACGCGCTCGCCGGGGGTGAACGCGCCGACGCCGCGTCCCAACTCGCCGAGCGGAGCGACCAGTGCCTCGAGCTCACGGATGCCCGCGAGGCGCGACGGCACGGGGCGGCCCCCGTCGCCGTTGTGGGTGGGGGCGGAGCTCGACGCGAAGCCCGCGGCCCCTGCGGCCACCGCGTCGCGCACCACGGCGGCCATCCGGGTGAGCTCGTCGTCGGTCGGCTCTTCGCGCTCGTAGCCCTCGTCGCCCATGACGAAGAGGCGCACGGCAGTGTGGCCGACGTAGGCGTTGTAGTTGAGGACGCTGCCGTGACGCTCCACGGCGTCGAGGTACTCGGGGAAGGTCTCGAACTCCCACGGGATCCCGGCTTCGAGCGTCGGGAGGCTCATGTCCTCGACGTGCTGGAGCGTCCGGCCGATCAGGCCGCGGTGCTCCGGTCGGCAGGGCGCGATCGAGAACCCGCAATTGCCGGCGACCACGGTCGTGACGCCGTGCCACGAC
>JBKJJI010000310.1:0-3073 GCA_046598115.1 Acidimicrobiia bacterium
CCGGGCCTACGGCGCCGTACCGGACGCCGATGTACTCGGTGTCGTGCGCCAGCGCTCCCGCGATGCGGTGCTACGGTCGCGCGGAATCAGCCGTCGGGGACAGGGAGGTTGACGTGGAGATCTTCACGCAGCAAGGCGGCGAGTTCCTCTCGCGGTGGGCGCACTACCTCAGCGGCGTCACCTGGGTCGGTCTGCTCTACTACTTCAACTTCGTGCAGGTGCCGGCGTTCGCCGAGCTCGACGCGGGGGCTCGCAACCAGGCCGTCGACAAGCTCGCGTCCCGAGCGCTCTGGTGGTTCCGTTGGGCTGCGGCAGTCACGTTCGGCGTCGGGCCCCTCATCGGCCTCATCCCCGACACCTCGGGCGGCAAGGGCGACTTCATGACGAAGGGTTTCTTCAAGAGCCCGTCGGGTGTGGCCATCGCCACCGGGATGCTGCTCGGCATCACGATGTTCCTCAACGTGTGGCTGGTGATCTGGCCGAAGCAGAAGATCGCCATCGCGAACGCCCGTAACGTGCTCGCCGGTGGCGAGGCCGACCCGGCCGCGGCCGGCGCCGGCCGGGCCGCGCTGCTGGCCTCGCGCCAGAACGCGATCTTCTCGTTCCCGATGCTCATGTTCATGATCGGCGCCGCGCACTTCTTCGCCGGGGGAGGCTTCAACACCGGCAGCGACCGGGCGATCTACTGGATCGTCACCCTGGCCGTGTTCCTCGCGTTCGAGCTCAGCGCTCTCGGCATCATCGGCGGCAAGGGCAACAACCTCACGACCTGGGTGTACGAGAGCCACACCCGCGCGATCGGGACGGGCCTCGCCCTGACGGTCGTCTGGTACGCGCTCTGGGAGCTGATCTTCTAACGATCCGGCGCGATCGGCGCGTCGGTCTGCCCGACGCCCAGCCTCAGACGCCCAGCCTCAGACGCCCAGCAGGTCGGCGATCCGCGCGTGGTGCTCGGCCGTCGGGCCGAACAGCGCGGCGTCGGCCTTCACCCGGCGGACGAGCAGGTGCATGTCGTGCTCCCACGTGTACCCGATGCCGCCGTGGATCTGGATCCCCTCGGAGGCGATGAGGCGCTGACAGTCGTTCGCCGCGGCTTTGGCGGTCGAGGTGGCGATCGTGCGACGCGGGTCGTCCTCGGCGATCGTGAGCGCCGCGAAGTAGCCCGTGGCCCGGGCGCGCTCGAGCGCCACCGACATGTCGGCCATCTTGTGCTTGATCGCCTGGAAGGACCCGATCGGTACCCCGAACTGCTCGCGCTGCTTCGCGTACTCGAGGGTCACGTCGAAGATCGTCTGGCAGGTCCCGACCGACTCGAGGGCGAGGCCCATCACGGCGACGTCGATGGCGCGCCGCAGCGCGGCAGCGGTCGCGGGGCCGGGCTCACCGAGGCACCGGTCGCCGGCGACCTCGACGTCGTCGAGATGGATGGTGCCCAGGGTGCGCGACGGGTCGAGCGAGTTGATCCGCTCGATGGTGAGCGTCGACGCGGGGACGACGAACGCGCCCACGCCGTCGTCGCCCTCGGAGCCGGGGGTGCGGGCCACGACGACGATCTCGTCGACCTCCGCCGCGCCGAGCACCGCCGTCTTGGTCCCCGAGAGC
This sequence comes from Acidimicrobiia bacterium, assembly GCA_046598115.1. Lineage (GTDB taxonomy): Bacteria > Actinomycetota > Acidimicrobiia > IMCC26256 > PALSA-555 > DASUAO01. Next base: position 1,603 of record JBKJJI010000310.1, read on the forward strand.
ACGAACGAGCCGCCGCTGCCGGGCGTCGCCGTGGCGCGCGCCGATGCCGGGTCGAGGCCGGTGCCGGTCTCGGTGAGCGCGAGCGCGCCCGTGCAGGTGCCCTCGGCGACCGCGGCGAGGAAGTGCGCGCGCTGGGCGTCGTTGCCGGCCTCGGCGATCGCCGGAACCAGCTGTGTGGCCGTTGGCACGAACGGGCCCGGCGCGATGACGCGTCCCAGCTCCTCGACGACCACCGAGAGCTCCACGGCGCCGAGCCCGAGGCCGCCCTGGGCCTCCGGCACCGTGAGCGCCGGCCAGCCGAGCTCGATCATCTGCGCCCAGAGCCGGCCGGTGAGGCCAGCGTCGTCGGCGGTCCCGGGCGCTTCGGCGGCGAAGCTGGCCTCGACGACGGACCGGACGAGGCTGCGGGGGCACTCGCGCGCCAGCATGGTCCGCACACCCTCGCGGAGGTCGTCCTGGTCGGCGGTGAACTCGAGCTCCATCGCGTGCAACTTATCTGACGGGCGCGTCAGGTCTGTTGGTCGCCCGACCGACCGCCCACCCGGTCAGGGGGTGGCTCGCGGTCGAGCTCGGCGCGCAGCGCGCGTCGGTCGACCTTCTCGCCGGCGGTGAGCGGGAGCGCGTCCACGATCCGGACGTGCTCCGGGAGCTTGTACCCGGCGAGGCGGTCCCGTCCGAAGTCGCGAAGGGCGTCGACGGTCGGTGTCGTCGCCCCGTCGCGGGCGACGACGAACGCCACCCCCACCTCGCCCATCACCGGGTCGCCACCGGGGACGATCGCCACGTGCGCCACATCGGGGTGGGTCGACAGGACCGCCTCGACCTCGACCGGGTACACGTTGTACCCGCCGCGCACGTACATCTCCTTGCTGCGGCCGACAAGGCGGAGGCGGCCCCGGTCGTCCACCCACCCGAGGTCGCCGGTCCGGACGAACCCGTCGTCGGTGAACGCCGCGCGGGTGGCGTCCGGGCTGTGCCAGTACCCCGACATCACCGCCGGGGATCGCAGGCAGACGGCGCCCACCTCGCCCTCGGGGACCGGACGGTCGTCGTCGTCGAAGACACCCAGATCGACCGCCGCGTGGGGCCGTCCGACGCTGATGACTGCGTCCTCCTCGGGATCGTCGAACCCGGTGCCGAGCCCGATTCCTGCCTCGGTGCACGAGTAGCGGGTCGCGAGCTTCGCGCCGAAGCGCTCACGCGCCTCCTGGGCGAGCCCAGGGGTGACGGGACCTCCCCCGACGACGATGAACCCGATGCTCGTGAGGTCGAACGCATCGAAGTCGGGGTCGCGCAGCATCAGCGCGAGCTGCGTCGGCACGCCGGAGACCGTCTGCATGCGCTCGCGCTCGAGCAGCGCGAGCGCGTCGCGTGCGCGCCACCGCTCCATGACGAAGGTCGTCCCGCCCCGTTGCAGGTTCCCGGGGAGCTTCGTCATGAAGCCGAGGTGTGCGAACGACGTCCCGGTGAA
>JBKJJI010000362.1:0-5216 GCA_046598115.1 Acidimicrobiia bacterium
GGGTCGCGAGTGTCGAGTCCACGCACTACTGCATCGGCTCGGTCGTCGGTCCCCACCCGTACCCCTGGATGGTCCGCGAGCTCCAGCGTGTGGTCGGCGACGAAGCGCGTGAGCAGACGCGGGCGATGCTCGGTGGCGACCCTGATTACGTCGTGGCGTGCGTCGGCGGGGGGTCGAACGCCATGGGAACGTTCGCGGGCTTCTTCGAGACCGACGCCCGCCTCGTCGGGGTGGAGGCCGGTGGGCTCGGCCTCGAGACGGGGAGCCACGGCGCGTCGCTGACGCGGGGTGTGCCCGGTGTGCTGCACGGCGCCCGCTCACTCTTCCTGCAGGACGAAGACGGCCAGATCCTCGAGGCCCACTCGATCAGCGCGGGCCTCGACTATCCGGGAGTCGGTCCCGAGCACGCAGCCCTGGCGGCATCGGGCCAGGCGGAGTACGTCTCCGCCACCGACGACGAGGCGATCGCGGGGTTCCAGCTCCTCGCCCAGACCGAAGGCATCGTGCCCGCACTGGAGCCCGCCCACGCGATCGGATGGCTGGCACGCGAGGCCGGCCGCGCGGTGCCGAGTGGTTCCTCGGTGCTGGTCACGCTCTCGGGGCGCGGCGACAAGGACGCTGCATACGTCGCGGAACGCCTCACCGGCGAGAAGCTCAGCGGATGACCCGATGAGGCTCGAGGAGACGCTGCGCGCCCGACGCGCGTCGGGTGCGAAGCTGCTCGTCCCCTACGTCACGGGCGGGCTCGGGAGCGACTGGCTCGACGTGGTGCGCGCCGTCGTCGACGCCGGGGCCGACGCCGTCGAGATCGGGATCCCGTTCTCGGATCCCGTGATGGATGGTCGGACGGTGCAGGAGGCGTCGCAGCGAGCACTCGACATCGGCGCGACCCCCGGCGACATCGTGGCGCAGACGGCCACCGCCGAGGTCGACGTGCCGCTCGTCGTGATGACCTACTACAACCCCGTGCACCACGCCGGGCACGAGCGCTTCGCGCGCTCGCTCGCCGACGCGGGGATCGACGGGGCGATCATCCCCGACCTCCCGCTCGATGAGCTCGACGGCTGGTCGGACGCTGCCGACGGCGCGGGGGTGGAGACGGTGCTGCTGGCGGCACCGACCACGCCGGCCGATCGACTCGCCGCGATCTGCGCGCGATCGCGCGGCTTCGTCTACGGCGTGTCGCTGCTGGGCGTCACCGGTGAACGCACCGAGCTCGCGACCCGGGCGGGGGAGATGGGGCGGCGGTGCAAGGCCGCGACCGACCTCCCCGTGCTCCTCGGGGTCGGCATCTCCAACGCCGAGCAGGCGGTGGAGGCGTCGGAGGCCGCCGACGGGGTCATCGTGGGCAGCGCGCTGATCGCGCGGCTCCTGCGCGGCGAGGGCCCAGAGGGTGCGCACGCGTTCGTGCGCGAGCTGCGCGAGGCGCTCGACCGATGACCCAGCCACCGGATCGGGGGGCGAACCCGTCGAGCGACAGGCCGTTCGCCGACGACTGCGACCTGTGTGAGGCCGCGCGGATCACGCCGTGGTACCACGAGGACGACATCTGCTGGATCGCGGAGTGCGAGATCTGTGCGGTGCCGATGGTCGTCTGGCGCGGGCACGGGACCGAGCCACCGGAGGTCGAGCTCGCCCACATGCATGCGCGGCTCGCGGTGGTCGTCGAGGTCCACTTCACCTTCGAGCACTACGTCGACGACAACATGCGCCAGATCCCCGATCACTATCACGCGCACGCCCGACCCAAAGGTGGCTTCTTCGGCCACGGGCTGGCGCGGCGCACGCCCTGACCCTTGCGTCAGCGCAGCCGCTCGTCGAAGAAGTCGAGGACCTGGTCGAGCGCCACACGCGTCGGGTGCCCCGGCTCGTCGACGAGATCGAGCGTGAGCACCGAGTGGGCGCCGCGCTTGATCCCGTGCGGGTTCCCCTTCGACGAGTCGATCTCCACGCCGATGAACCCGTCGCCGAGCGCGTCGCGCAGCGTCTGGAAGCGCGCCGCGGGCACGAGCGGGTCCCCCGTGAAGCGAAGACCCATCACGCAGGCGCCGGCCGAGGCCCGCGCACCGAGGCGCTCGAGGTCAGCGTCGCTGATCCCGACCGAGGCCTTGCGGCGCTTCCCGAGGGCGAAGGGGAGCGACGGCTGGCTCAGCACGGGGGCTTGCGTCGTCTCGTCGAGCATCATCCCGAGCGCGAAGCCGCCGGTGAAGCACATGCCGACCGCGCCGACCCCTGCACCCCCACACGCCGTGTGTGCGTCGGCGGCGAGGGCGCGTAGCCACGACGTGATCGGGCTGGTGCGATTGAGAGCCCACGACGTGAACTCCTTGGCGACACACCCGGAGACCATCGACCGCATGGCATAGGCGACACCGAATGGCTTGCCCGGCTTGCCGAACAGCGACGGCATCCGGACGTGGAACCCCCGCTCGACCACCCGACGACCGAAGTCGACAACCCCCGGGTGCAGACCCGGGACCTCGTGGATGACGATCACCGCGGGGCCGGTACCGGCGGCGTACACGGTGCGCGTGACGCCCTCGTGGGTGAACTCGGTTGCGGTGAACCCGTCGAGCGCGTCGGCCATGGCGTGCAATGCTACGGCGTCCCCGAACCGAGCGGAGGAGACGACGTGGCCCAGCTCGAGGTCGGCGCCCGCGCGCCGGCGTTCACCCTGGTCGATCAGCGAGGCAAGAAGGTGAAGCTGTCGGACTTCAAGGGCAAGCGGGTCGTCGTCTATTTCTACCCGAAGGCCGACACGCCCGGATGCACGACGCAGTCGTGCGAGCTGCGCGACGCGATGCCGGACCTGAAGAAGCTGAAGGCGGTCGTGCTCGGCATCAGCCCCGACGCGCCGGCCCGCCAGAAGAAGTTCGACGAGAAGTACGGGCTCGGGTTCCCGCTGCTCGCCGACGAGGACCACGCGGTCGCCGAGAAGTGGGGAGTGTGGGGCGAAAAGTCGATGTATGGCAAGAAGTACATGGGCATCGTGCGCTCGGCGTTCGTCGTCGATGCGCAGGGCAAGATCGCCGCGGCGCTCTACAAGGTGAGCCCGAAAGACACCGTCCCGAAGGTCACCGACGCCCTGGAGGGCTGAGGATCACCCGTCCGAGATCAGGCGAGGTCGTCGGCCTCGATGCGCTCGGCCATCGCGGCTTCGAGCTGCGTGCCGATCGAAGGTTGGACGTCGACCAGCGCCTTGAACTCGCGACGTCCGATGACCTCGACCGAGATCGCGGTCTTCGCGACGACGGTGGCCGTGCGCGGGCGGTCGCTCAGCAGCGCGATCTCGCCGAAGAAGTCGCCGGGGCCGCGGGTCGCGACGACGTTGCCGTCGACGAGGACCTCCGCTTCGCCTTCGAGCACGATGAGGAACTCCCCGCCCGTGGCACCCTGCTTGGTGAGCTCCTTGCCCGCCGGCAGGTCGAGCCGGGTGGCCAGCGCCGACACGGCGGCCAGCTCCTTTTTGGAGAGGCCGGCGAAGAGCGGAATCTGGGCGAGGCGCTGGTCGGTCGTCATCTCGGACATGGTGGCCCTTTCTCGTTCGAGCGGGAGCGACGTTCAGGCACCGACGGCGTGGAACCCGCCGTCGACGTGGAGCATCTCCCCGGTCGTGGCGGGGAAGAGGTCGGAGAACAGCGCGACGCACGCGTTCGCCACGGGCTCGGGGTTGCGGATGTCCCAGCCGAGCGGTGCCCGCTGGGTCCAGACCTCCTCGAACGCCTCGAAGCCCGGGATGCTCTTGGCGGCCATGGTCCGGATGGGGCCCGCGGCGACGAGGTTGACGCGCACGCCCTTGGGTCCCAGGTCGCGGGCGAGGTACCGGGCGGTCGACTCGAAGGCCGACTTCGCGACGCCCATCCAGTCGTAGACCGGCCACGCCTGGGTGTTGTCGAAGTCGAGCCCCACGATCGAGCCGCCCGGCCCCATGAGCGGCAGCGCTGCGACCCCGAGCGCCTTCAGCGAGTAGGCCGACACCTGGAGCGCGATCGCGACATCCTCCCAGGGCGCGGTGAGGAACCCTCCTCCGAGGCACGACTCGGGGGCGAACCCGATGGCGTGCAAGACCCCGTCGAGGTGACCACCGACCCGCTCCGCCAGCGCGTCGAGGTCGTCGGAATTGCTCACGTCGAGCTCCACGACCTTCGCCTCGGTCGGGAGGCGCTTCGCGGTGCGCTCGGTGAGGCGCATGACCCGACCGAACGAGGTGAGGATCACCTCCGCCCCTTCTTCCTGGGCGCGGCGCGCGACCGTGAACGCGATCGAGGCGTCGTTGAGCACGCCGGTGATCAGGATGCGCTTCCCGTCGAGCAGCATGGTTCCTCCCAAGGCCCGGCGATCCTATCGGCGGCAGTGGGAGGCGGTGTTCCTAGAGCGGCGTGTTGCCATGGCGACGCCGGGGCGCCGTCTCGCGCTTGGTCGAGAGGCGATCGAGCGCCGTCGCGAGCACGTGGCGGGTCTCCGACGCAGGCAGGACGTCGTCGACGAGCCCCCGCTCGGCCGCCACGTACGGGTTCGCGAACCGGTCCTCGTACTCGTGCTCGAGCGCAGCCTGCTCGCGCACCCGCTCGGCGGCGTCGTCGATGCCGCGCAGTTGACGACCGTGGAGGATCCCGACGGCACCCGGTGCGCCCATCACGGCGATCTCCGCGGTCGGCCATGCACCGCACCAGTCGTTGCCGAGGCCCTTGGAGTCCATGACGATGTACGCGCCCCCGTACGCCTTGCGCAGGACGAGGCACAGGCGGGGGACGGTTGCCTCGGCGTAGGCGTACACGAGCTCGGCGCCGTGGCGGATCATGCCTCGCCATTCGAGATCCCGGCCCGGCTCGAAGCCGGGCGTGTCGACGAACGTGACCAGCGCGATGTTGAAGCAGTCGCACCACTGCACGAACCGGGCGGCCTTCTCCGATGCCTCGATGTCGATCGTGCCCGCCCGCTGATGGGGTTGGTTCGCGACGATCCCGACCGTCCGCCCGTCGAGGCGTCCGAGGCCCGTGACCATGTTGGCTGCGTGGTGGGGCCGCAGCTCGAAGAACGAGTCCCGGTCGAGCACGTCTTCGACGACGACGCGCACGTCGTACGCGGCGCTCGAGCGGGCCGGCACGGCGGTGGCCGCGCGGGTGCACGCCCGGTCGATCGGGTCGTCGGTCGGCCACCGTGGCGGGTCGTCGAGATGGTGCGACGGGAGGTAGTCGAGGATCGCCCCGACCACC
>JBKJJI010000406.1:0-21095 GCA_046598115.1 Acidimicrobiia bacterium
ATGTTCTACCCGGGCGACGCGGTCGCGGCGCGTCGGCACCTCCGCCTGCCGCTCGACCGTCCGGTGCTGCTGTTCGTGGGTCGGATCCAGCCGCTCAAGGGCGTCGACCTCGCCATCCGCGCCCTGGCCTCACTCAGCGACGAGACCGGGATCCTCGTCATCGTCGGTGGGCCGAGCGGAGCGGACGGCGATGCTGAGGTCGTCCGCCTACGCGCCCTCGCACGGGACCTCGGCGTCGAGGCGAGGGTGCGTTGGGAGCCACCGCAGCCTCACGGCGCGCTCGCCGACTGGTATCGCGCCGCCGATGTGTGCCTCGTGCCGTCCCGGACCGAGTCGTTCGGGCTCGTGGCGCTCGAGGCCGCGGCCTGCGGGACGCCGGTCGTGGCGGCCGGCGTCGGCGGGCTCCGCTCGCTCGTCGAGCACCTCCACACCGGCTTCCTCGTCGACAGCCGGACGGGCCACGACTTCGCGGCCCCGGTCGAAGCGCTGCTCGCCGACCCGGAGCTCGCGTCCGACATGGCCCTCGCGGCGGCCTCCGGTTCCGGCCGGTACACCTGGAGCATCACGGCCGCCCGCCTCCGTCGCCTGTATGCCGACGTCGGTGCGCGCGAGCTCGTGCGCTGCAACTGACGCGGGGCGTGACGTGTCGGCGGACCCGCCCGGCGCGACCGGTTCCGCACTCGACGAGCGCAGGCAGGCCGCGCACGCACTGATCGCCGAGCACCTCGAGCAGGTCGTCGCGGCGGAGCCGTGGGTGCAGACGGTCGAGTACGACCCCGAGCTCACCCGGTGGTACGTGCGCTTCGGGTGCGACGGGCGTGATGCCACCACGATCTACTTCGACCTCCACCAGCGCACGCTGCGCTACGAGGTGTACTTCCTTCCCGACCCGCCCGCGCGCCACCTCGATCTCTACCGGTATGCGCTCGTGCACAACCACGCGTTGTACGGCGCCAAGTTCTCGGTCGGCCCCGACGGTGATCTCTACCTCGTCGGACGCGTCGCGCTCGAGCACCTCACCGTCGAGGAGCTCGACCGGATCATCGGCGTCCTCTACGAGACGGTGGACCGTTGCTTCCCACCCGCGGTCCGGATGGCGTTCGGGTCGCGTGCGACGCCCGACCGCGACGCGCGTGACCCGGGATCGGGCTGAGATACCGCTTGCCCGGCCCATCCTCGGGCGCGACGATGCGCGTCCGGTGCCGACGGGTGCCGGTCGGTCGACTCGTTCGATCGGAGCAGTGGGCCCGAGGTGCAGGACGGCCATCCCGTTCGGGGAAGTGCGGGATCGGTCGGAGCGTTCCTCGGGCCTGCTCGCGTCCGTGGTCCCCGCCGCTCGAGGGGCGCGCAGGGGAGGCCCTCCCGATCGGCTCCCGGTAGTGGGCCTTTCTCGGGAGCAACACGGACATGGGCGTTTGGGTCTGCAACCGGCGCCACAGCCCATCGAGCGCCCACACCCCACCACCCTTCGTTGCAGTGGGATAGTCCATCGATGCGTGTGCCTACATATTTCGGGGTGTCGGAAGGCCTACAACCCCCCGACCAGCACGTTCACGCCTCACGACACCCCACAACCGGGCTGAGCTGCGGAACTCCAGCTAGGGTCCCTGGAATCACCCTCCGGTCAGGAGGGCGCGAGTCGGAGGGATCGACCGGAGTGAGCAAATTCCTGCGGGTGGGCATTGTCGGAGTGATCGCCGCCGCCGCCGCCTTCGGTGGTGTGGCCCGGGCCGTCGACACCCTGTTGCCGACCGAGTTCGAATCGGGTGGCGTCCTCTGGGGCGACCTCACCGGCGACGACACCGGCTTCTACAACGACGGCTCCATCTGTCTGGGCTCCTCCGGCTTCGCCATGGGCGACGCCGAGCTGGTCGCGACGGGCCAGGACGACGCGTTCGACGACGCCGGCATGGTGAACATCGACGGCTCGTACTTCGTGGTCCCGGGAGGGCTCAACGGGCCCGTCGACCTCACCGGCGCGACACTGCAGAGCCCCACCGCGACCACCGGGCCCCTCGACGTGAGCGTGCAGTGGCAGGGCGCGGGTCCGGGGACCATACGTGAGCTCGTGAGCCTGACGAACTCCGGCGCGAGCGACTTCGCGCAGGAGGTCGTCATCGAGACGAACCTCGGATCCGACGACAGCACGACCCTGGAAGCGTCGAGCACCGGCGACATCTCGGGCTACCCGACCGACGCCCGTTGGTTCGCGACGTCCGACGACGACAACTCCGACGACGACCCGCCGATCGTCTCGGTCGCGACGGGCCCGGGCACGGTGCAGTCGCCGGGCACGATCCTCGACTGTCCCTTCATCGATTCGCTGACTGCGAAGCAGGCCGAGAAGGACGCCAAGGACGCCGATGCCACCGAGGCGCCGACGCCCGACGTCGCCGCGACCGGCACCCTGTTGGACACCGACAACTTCACGTACCACTACAACGTGGCGATCCCGGCCGGTCAGACGCGGTACCTGATGGTGTTCTGGTCCTTGCACTCGACCATCGCCGAAGTGGTGGCATCCGGGCCGGCGTGGGACACGAACCCGACCGCAGGGTCCGAGGAGCTCGCGGGCATCACCCCCGAGCAGCTCTCGCTGATCGTGAACTGGGCGTTCCCGCTCGCGCCCGCGCCGCTCGCGGTCTCGCCGCGCTTCACCGGCTGAGGCCGCACCGCTCCACCGAACGCTGATGCTCCCGCCGGGTCCGCCCGGCGGGAGCATCGCGTCCAGGCCGGTAGCCTGACCGCCGCATCGCGAGACGGATGGACCGAGACGGAGACTGGGACCTCCCGTTCGCGAAGTGGTTCGCGCCGGTGTTCGTCAGGCTCACGAGCTCACGCACGGTCCCCGGACCCGCGCCCTGCCACTGCACGTTCACGCCTCACGACCCCCACAACCGGGCTGCGCTGCGGAACTCTGGTGAGGGGGTGTGAAACTTCGTCCCTCAAACTGACCCACTACCCGGCTCCCCCGTCGGCTCCCCCATTGGGCACTCCACGATTAGCCTCCGGTGATGCCCACGCTCGCGCTCCTCGGGGGCGGCCGCATGGGGGAAGCCCTGCTCGGCGGGCTGCTCGACGCCGGTTGGGACGCCGAGCACCTCGCCGTGGCCGAGGTCGACGCCGATCGACGCCGGGTGCTCGAGGAGCAGTACCCCGGCGTCCGGGTCGCACCGAGCCCGGCCTGGGCGGTGGCCGACACCGACATCGTCGTGCTCGCCGTCAAGCCCGGCGTGGCCGTCGAGGCACTCGAGCAGTCCCTCCCGAGCCTCGGTGCCGACACGCTCGTCATCTCGATCGCGGCGGGCGTCCGGCTCGCGACGCTCGACGCGGCCGTACCCGGACGACCGGTGGTTCGGGCGATGCCCAACACGCCGGCCCTGGTCGGGCGCGCCGCCACGGCGATCGCGGGTGGCGCGCATGCGACCGATGCTCACCTGGCCGAGGCGGAGCGGGTCCTCGGCGCGGTGGGGATCGTGGTGCGGGTGCCCGAAGTCCAACTCGATGCGGTGACCGCGCTCTCGGGGTCGGGGCCCGCGTACGTGTTCCTCGTCGCCGAGGCGTTGATCGACGCCGGGGTGCTCGCCGGGCTCCCCCGCGACATCGCCGACCTGCTCACACGCGAGACCCTCCTCGGCGCGTCGATGCTGCTCGCCGACGGGGAGTCCCCCGAGGCGCTGCGGGCTGCGGTGACCTCACCGGGGGGGACGACCGCCGCAGGACTGCACGTGCTGGAGTCCCGGGGGGTGCGCGCCGCACTGCTCGACGCGGTCCGGGCAGCCGCCGCGCGTTCACACGAGCTGGGCGACGCGTGACCCGCCGGCCCCGCAGCCGGCGGCCGCCTCGTCTCGACCTGCCGCCGGCGCCCCGGCGGTCGGCGGCGCCGAAGGCACGCGTCCACAACCCGGCCCGGGCGATCGTGCGCGCACGACTTGCCGGCGTCGCGTCGCCCATCGGCCGCGCCGAGCTGTCGTCGCTCGTCGCGGGGGTGGTGTCGGGGAACGCCGAGGCGACCCTCGGCCTCGACCTCGCCGCGGCGGGCGCCCTCGGCCGCCCGACCCGCGACGAGGTCTGGGCCGTGCTCGCGGCAGTCTGGGGCATCGGTGCCGGCGGGGCGACGCTCACCATCGACCCCGAGCGGACGCTGGCGGCGGCGAACGTCGCCGCCGAGCTGTGCGCGGAGGTCTGTGCCACGGGCGGCTCGGTCGCCTTCGCCACGAGCCGGCCGGCCTCGCTGCTGGCCTGCTACCAGGAGCTGGCCCGACACCTCGGGATCGCCGGAGCCCGGATCCTGCGGTCGAACGCCCCCCGCCCGGACGCCCCTCGCCCGGACGCCTCGGGTCCCTCTGCGAACCGTGCCGTCTGGTGGGTCGGCGATGTGGCGGTGGCCACCGACGGGCGCTCCCTCCGGGCCGACGACGGCGCGGGCCTCCCCGACGAGTGGCTCTTCGGCGTGGGACGCCCCGCGCTCGTGGTCGCCGACCGGGGGTTCGCGGCCGCCGCGATCGCGGCCGGCCTCCCGACCCTGGCCTTCGCCGACCTCGACGCTGTCGCGCTCGGGGTCATGGCCGGCCGTGGTGCTCCCGTCACCGCCGTCCCCCTCGACAGCGGCCGTACGCCCGAGGCCTACGAGGCGATGGTGGCCCTCCTCACCGCCGCCCTCAGTCGGGCTGCCCTCAGTCGGGCTGCCCCCGGACTGGCTGCCCCCGGACTGGCTGCCCGCAGCCCCGACGAGGCGCGCCTGCCACATTCGACAACTCCTGCCCCGGGGGCCTACGCTGCCCCCGAGAGCGGGGGAGAGGGGTGAGCCGCGTGGCTTCCTTTGCAAAGGCGCGCTTCCTGACTGTGCAGGAAGTCGCCGACATGCTGCGAGTGTCGTCGATGACCGTCTATCGACTGATCAAAGCGGGAGAGCTGGCGGCCGTGCGCGTCGGCAGGTCGTTCCGCGTGCGCGACACCGACGTCGACGAGTACCTCGCGTCCCGTTTCACCCAGGCCGGCTGACCACCGGGCCCGTTCGGGCCTGCGCTCGTGCGACCTCTAGCCTCGACGCCGTGAGCACGCCTGATCGTCAGCTGGGCGAACGTCGACCCGTCGCGTTCCTCTCCGACTACGGCCTCGTCGACGAGTTCGTGGGCGTGTGCAAGGGCGTCATGCTCGGCATCGCTCCCGACCTCACGATCCTCGACATCACCCACGACCTCCCGCCCCACGACGTGCGCGCGGGGGCGCTGGCCCTGGTGCGCGCGGTGCAGTACCTGCCCGAGCGATCCGTCGTGCTCGCCGTGGTCGACCCGGGCGTCGGCACCGATCGCCGCATGATCGCCGTGGAGTGCGCGGGGGGCACGATGGTGGGCCCCGACAACGGCCTCCTGGCCCCGGCGGTGGCCATGCTGGGTGGGGCGTCGGACGTGTTCGCGCTCGATCGCGAGGAGTACCGGCTGCCCGCACCGGGTCCGACCTTCGCCGGTCGTGATGTGATGGCACCCGCGACGGCCTATCTGGCTTCGGGCACGGCGCCGGGCGACCTCGGCAGCTCCGTCGACCCGTCGACCCTGGTCCCCGCGCTGCTCGCGCTCCCGAACGTGACCGACGACGGGGCGCTCGAGTGCGAGGTGTGGTGGGTCGACCGGTTCGGGAACGCCCAGCTCAACGTCGGGCCCGAGGAGCTCGTCCAGCTCGGCGGCACCGCGGGCGGACTGGTCGAGGTGGTGGCCGGCGACCGGGCGAAGTCGGCCCGGTGGGTCCACACGTATGCCGATGCCAAGCCCGGCGAGCTCGTCGTGATGGTCGACTCCTACGGCCTGTGCGCGCTCGTGCTCGATCGGGCCTCGGCCGCCGAGGAGTTCACGCTCCGCGCGGGATCGTCGGTGACCCTCACCCTTCCGGGCACCCTTCCTGGGACCCCTCCCGGCACCGTTTCGGGCGCCTGAGGAGCCTGCATGCGCCCCGGCACCACGATCGTCATCGTCGTCCTCCTGGTGCTCATCCTGAGCGCAGCCTTCGCCCAGTTCGTCCTGCGCCTCGGCCCATAGGCCCACCCTGCTCCAGAGGGACGCCCCGCCCGAAAGAAATATCACTCTCCGTGGTATTTCTGCTCAAGATGCATCAGTTATCGGACGATGTGGGGAACGGAACCGGCTCGCGGGTGTGGGTGAACGTGACATCGCCGGGGAAACCGGCGATGACACCGGCCTCCCAGCCCGCCCCAAGGCCCACACCCGCGGTCGGTTCCACCTCGCTCCCCGAGTCAGTCTCGGGGCACCCCGGTCGGGGACCCGGTCCGAACCCCGGTCCGAGACCCGGGTCGGGGACGAGCGCTCCGGCACACGGTCGTGGGAGGCGCACCGGAGAAGGCCTACGATGCGGCCCGGTGAACCTCCTGGCGAAGCTCCTCGGCACGGGTGCCCCCGATGCCCGTGCGCTCGTCGGCCCGGCCGGGACACGCACCTACGGCGAGGTCGCCGACCGCGTCGCCCGACTCGCCGGCACCCTCGCAGGCGCCGGGATCGGTCCGGACGACCGCGTCGCACTCTCGAGCGGCAACGACGAGGCCTTCGTCGTCGCGTATCTGGCCGTCCTCCACGTGGGCGCCATCGCCGTGCCGCTGAACCCGATGGCACCGCCCCGTGAGCAGCAGCGCGACCTCGATGCGATCGAGCCGAGCGTCGTCCTCGCCTCGGGGACGGCCGCGGCGATGGTCTCGGCGGCCGGACGTTCGGTGCTCTCGATCGACGCGCCGGGTGCCGGACCGAGCGCCGGAGATGGTGCCGGACCGAGCGCCGAAGAGGCGGCCGACTCGGCGCCGGTGCCCATGGCCACGCGCGACCTCGACGACCCGGCCGTGCTGCTCTTCACCTCGGGCACGGCGGGGACCCCCAAGGCCGCGGTGCTCACCCACGGGAACCTCGCCGCGAACATCGACCAGGTGCTCGGGCATCCCGGCCTCGCGGTCCGCGCCGACGACGTCGTGCTCGGGGCGCTCCCGTTCCACCACATCTTCGGCCTCAACGTCGTGCTCGGCGTGACGCTCGCCGCCGGCGGGTCCGTGGTGCTCGAGGACCAGTTCGACCCGGCGTCCACCGCCGCGCTCGTCGCCGAGCAGCAGATCACGGTCGTGGCCGGCGTCCCGAGCATGTACGACCAGTGGCTCGCGGTCGAGCCGCCGCTGCCCGAGGACACCTTCGCCTCGATCCGCATCGCCGTCGCCGGCGCGGCACCGCTCCCCGACCGCGTCGCCGAGGGGTGCTGGGACCGCTTCGGGATCGTGCTCCACCAGGGCTACGGCCTCACCGAGGCGTCGCCGATCGTCACGACGACCGCCCTGTCGCCCGCGCCGGTTCCGGGCTCGATCGGGTCGCCGCTCCCGGGTGTGGAGGTCCGCCTCGTCGGGGACGACGGCGCCGACGTGCTCGTCGACGACCCCGGCGAGATCTGGGTCCGCGGGCCCAACGTGTTCCCCGGGTACTGGGGCGACGACGAGGCCACCGCCAGGGCCCTCACCCCCGACGGGTGGCTCCGCACCGGCGACGTGGCCGTCTTCACCGACGACGAGGTGCTCCTCATCGTCGACCGGGCCAAGGACCTCGTCATCGTGTCGGGCTTCAACGTCTTCCCTGCCGAGGTCGAGGAGATCCTCATCGACCATCCCGACGTCGCCGACGCCGCGATCGTCGGCGAGGAGCACCCGCGCACCGGCGAGGCGGTCGTGGCCTACGTCGTCGCGCGCGACGGTGCTGCGCTCGACCTCGTGGCGCTCGGTGAATGGTGTGCGCACGCCCTCGCCCGGTACAAGTGCCCGTCGCGCTACGAGGTGGTCGAGGCGCTCCCGCGTTCGGCGACCGGCAAGCTGCTCCGACGCGAGCTGCGGCCCTCCGCCACCACGAACCCGACGTAGATCACCCCGATCCCCGCCGCCAGGCTGAGCGTGAACGCCTCGTCGTGGCCCACGATGCCCTGCACGAGCCCCCCGCTCGAGAGGACGAGCGTCCCGAGCGCGATGAGGGCGTTGGCGACGGCCAGGCGTGCGTGCCCCGGCGCCCGGCGGGCCCGCGCGTAGCGCCACGCCGACCACAGCGCCCCTCCGATGATGACCGTGGCCCCGACGCCGCTGCCCACGGCGGCGAGGATCCTGGGGAGGGCGCCGAACACGTCCTTGCCGACGGGGATCTCGGTGCCACCGACGGCGTCCATCGGCGTACTCACGAGGACGCCCACCGCCAGGCCGGTGAACCCGACCAGGAACCACCGGACCCGCCGTCCGGCGTCGGCTCCGGCGAGCAGGACCACGGTCCCGAGGGCCAGCCAGGGGACGTTCAGGACCGCGCCGAGGAGGTAGAAGGCCCGGAACGTGCCACGGTCCCAGCCGGTGGAGACCCCGATCGCGAGGGCGGCCGAGGCCAGGGCGAACATCGCCAGGGCGACGGTCCAGGCCCAGAGGTGGCTGCTCCTGCGCTGGGTCGCCCGCACGAGCGTGGCCTCGGCGAACAGCGACGCGAGCGCCGTCGCGAGGAACGCGAGCCCGGTGACCACGGGGCGAGCGTACGGGACGATCGACCCTTGTGAACAAATGCACGAGCGGCGGTAGGCTGGACCCGGATTCCGATCCCCGGCGAAACCCCATGGCCGGCCGCACCCAGGAGTGGTCCCATCTCCGACGCCCGCAGGATCCCCGAGGCCACGGTGAGCCGCCTCCCGCTGTACTCGCGTGCGCTGCTCGAGATGGCCGACCAGGCGATCGGCACCGTGTCGTCGGAGCAGCTCGCCGAGCAGGCCGGCGTCAACGCCGCCAAGGTCCGCAAGGACCTCTCCCACCTCGGGTCCTACGGCACCCGCGGGGTGGGCTACGACGTCGCCGAGCTCGTCGACGAGATCGCCCGGGAGCTGGGCCTCACCCACGACTGGCCGGTCGCCATCGTCGGGCTCGGGAACCTCGGCCGTGCCCTCGCCAACTACCGGGGCTTCGGGGCACGGGGGTTCCGGGTGGTGGCGCTCGTGGACGCCGACCCGACGAAGGTGGGCGAGGTCGTCGGCGACCTGGCGATCGATGCCATCGCCGACCTCGACGAGGTCGTGGCCGCCCGCGAGGTGGCGATCGGCGTGATCGCGACCCCGGCCACCGCGGCCCAGGAGGTCTCCGACCGGTTGGTCGCCGCCGGTGTGGGGTCGATCCTCAACTTCGCGCCCACGGTGGTTGCCGTCCCACCCGGCGTGTCGCTGCGGAAGGTCGACCTCGCGACCGAGCTGCAGATCCTCTCCTTCTACCAGCAGCACCGGGCGCAGGCGCCGGCATGACGGCCGGTCGCCCCGGGCTGGGGGGCTACCCGGTCAACCTGCTCCTCGACGGCCGGCGCTGCGTGGTGGTGGGAGCGGGGCGCATCGCGGCCCGCAAGATCGACGCGCTGCTCGAGGCAGGCGCCGACGTCCACGTGGTGGCCCTCGACGTGTGCGACGAGATCGCAGTATGGAGTCGCGACGGCGCCGTCAGGTTGTCGGTCCGCCCGTTCGTCGCCGCCGACCTCGACGAGGCCTGGTTGGCGACGGCGGCTACGAGCGACCCGGCCGTGAACCGGGCGGTGTTCGACGCGGGGACCGAGCGCAGGGTCTGGGTCAACGCGGCCGACGACCCGCAGCACTGCTCGTGCACGCTGATGTCGGTCGTGCGCCAGGGCGACCTCGTGGTCACGGTCGGGACGGGCGGACGCAGCCCGGCCCTCGCGACCTACCTCAAGGACCACGTGCGCACCGAGATGGGGCCCGAGTGGGCGACCCTCCTCGAGCTGCTCTCCGAGGCTCGCGAGACGCTGCGCTCGACCGGCGCCTCCAGCGAGGGCCTCGATTGGCGAGGCGCGCTCGACTCGGGCATGCTCGATCTGATACGCGACGGTCGCACCGCCGACGCGAAGGAGCTCCTCCAGACGTGTCTCTCGTCGTCGTCGGACTGAACCACCACACCGCACCGGTCGGGTTGCTCGAGCGGATGACGGTGTCCGCAAGCGGCCTGCCGAAGGCGCTCCACGACCTCATCGGTCGCGAGCACCTCGCCGAGGCCGTGCTGCTCGCGACCTGCAACCGCATCGAGGTCTACGCCCGGACCACCCGGTTCCACGACGGTGTCGACGACGTGCGTCACTTCCTCGCCGAGACCTCGGGGGTCGCCCCGGACGCGCTCTCGGAGCAGCTCTACACGTACCACGACGAGGCGGCGGTGGCGCACCTGTTCGGTGTCGCCTCCGGGCTCGACTCCATGATCATCGGCGAGGGCGAGATCCTTGGGCAGGTCCGTGACGCCTGGATCTCCGCCGAGCGGGAGGAGTCGGCCGGAGGGCTGCTCTCACGGGTCTTCCGCCAGGCGGTCGAGGTGGGCAAGCGCGCCCGCACCGAGACCGCCATCGGTCGCCACGCCGTCTCGGTCTCCTCGGCCGCGGTGCAGATGGCGGCCGACCGCCTCGGGTCGCTCGAGGGGCGCCGGGTCCTGCTCCTCGGCGCCGGCGACGTCGGCGAAGGCATGGCCGTCGCGCTGTCCGGCGCAGGTGTCGGCGAGATCGTCGTGGCGAACCGGAGTCGCGCCCGCGGCAGCGAGCTCGCCGCGCGCGTCGGGGGCCGCGCGGTGCCCCTCGACGACGTCCTCGATGCGCTCGTCTCGTGCGACGTGCTCCTCGCGTCCTCCGGCGCGCCCGGCACCCTCGTGGCGCGTTCCGACATGGAGGAGGTCATGCGCCGACGCGACGGCCGCGCCCTCCTCATCGTCGACGTCGCCGTCCCCCGCGACGTCGACCCCGGGGTCGGCCAGGTCTTCGGCGTGATGCTCCTCGACATCGACGACCTCAAAGCGTTGGGTGAGCAGTCGCTCCAGGCGCGCCGGGCCGAGGTGGGTCGGGTGCGCGTGATCATCACCGACGAGCTCGAGCGGTTCCGCACGGAGCGTTCCGCGCGTGAGGTGGCGCCGCTCGTCTCGGCGTTGCGCGAGCACCTGGAGGAGCTGCGCCTGATGGAGCTCTCCCGGCACGATCGCAAGCTCTCGGCGCTCGACCCCGACGCCCGCGACCTCGTCGACCAGGTCACCCGGGGGCTCCTCAACAAGATCCTCCACGAGCCGACCGTCCGGCTCAAGGACGCGGCCGGGTCGGCGCTCGGCGAGGGCTACGCCGACGCGGTCGCCGCCCTGTTCGCCCTTCCCGACGACGATGCTCTCGCGGCGCCCGGATCACCAACCGGATCACCAACCGAGCCACCACCCAGCGTCGGGTCCTGATGGGCCGGCTGCGGGTCGCGACCCGTGGCAGCGCCCTCGCACGCTGGCAGGCGGAGCGGGTCGTCGCGCTGCTCACGTCGGTCGGCGGGTCCGAGGCCGAGCTCGTCGTCGTCGAGACCACGGGGGACCGCAGTGCGGACACCCCGATCCACCAGCTCGGCGGGACCGGGGTCTTCGTGAAGGAGGTCCAGGAGGCCGTGCTCGACGGTCGCGCCGACGTCGCGGTCCACTCGGCGAAGGACCTCCCTGCGGCGACCCCCGACGGTCTCGTCCTCGCCGCAGTGCCCGAGCGCGGGGACCCACGCGACGCCCTCGTCGGCTCGACGCTCGATGCACTCCCCACCGGGGCCATCGTGGCGACCGGCTCGGTGCGCCGACGAGCGCAGCTCGCCGGGTTGCGCCCCGATCTCGGGTTCGCCGAGCTACGGGGCAACATGCACACCCGGCTCGAGAAGGCGTCGGCCTTCGATGCGATCGTCGTCGCGGCCGCGGCCCTCGATCGTCTCGACCTCGGCGACCGGATCGCCGAGCGTCTGGCGACCACCGTGATGCTCCCCCAGGTCGCGCAGGGTGCGATCGCGGTCGAGTGCCGCGCGGGCGACGACGCGACGCTCGCCGCGTTGGACGCGATCGAGGACCCCGCGCTGCGGCGCGTGGTCGACGCGGAGCGGGCGTTCCTCGCGCGGCTCGGTGGCGGGTGCTCGATGCCGGTCGGCGCCCACGCGACGGCCGACGGCGCGAACGTCTCGATCGAGGCGCTCCTCGCGGCGCACGATGGCCGCTGGGTCCGTCGCGCGCACGCGACCAGCCGCGACCCGCTCGTCGCGGGGCGGTCGGTCGCCGAGACGCTCCTCGCCACGGTGGAGGATCTCGAGCCCGGAGCGGTCGCGTGACGGTCTGGCTCGTTGGTGCCGGCCCCGGCGACCCTGGGCTGCTGACCCGGCGCGGGGCCGAGGTGCTCGCCGACGCAGAGGTGGTCGTGCACGACCGGCTCGCGAACGCTGCTCTCCTCGAGCTCGCGCCTCCCACCGCGACGCTGATCTCGGCGGGCAAGGCCCCCGGCAACGTCGAGATGGACCAGGACGGGATCAACGCGGTCCTCGTCGAGCACGGCGCGGCCGGTCGGCGGGTGGTCCGCCTCAAGGGCGGCGATCCGTTCGTGTTCGGACGGGGCGGCGAGGAGGCCGAGGCGCTGGCGGCCGCGGGCGTGCCGTTCGAGGTCGTGCCGGGGATCACGAGTGCGATCGCGGCCGCGGCGTACGCCGGGATCCCGGTCACCCACCGGGGCCTCTCGACGCACTTCACCGTGGTGACCGGTCACGAGGACCCGGCGAAGGGTCGGACCGACGTCGACTGGGAGGCGCTCGGGCGCGCCGGCGGGACGCTCGTGATCCTCATGGGCGCATCGCGGATCCGCGACATCGCCGAACGCCTCGTCGCCGCGGGCCGTGCGCCGACGACGCCGGTGGCCGTGGTGCGCAACGGGACCCGCGCGGATCAGACGACGCTCCGCAGCACCCTCGCCGACATCGGCGACGCCGACGTCCGGGCGCCGTCTGCGATCGTCGTGGGCGAGGTCGCCGCGCTCGACCTCTCGTGGTTCGAGCAGCGGCCACTGTTCGCCAAACGCATCGTGGTCACCCGCGCGCGCGAGCAGGCGAGCGCGCTGCGGAGCCGCCTCGAGGCGCTCGGCGCTGCGGTCATCGAGCTCCCCACGATCGCCATCGAGCCGGTCGACGTCGCGCTCCCGCCCCTCGACCGGTACGCATGGCTCGTCTTCACCTCGATGAACGGCGTTCGCGCCTTCTTCGACGACGGTCTCGCGCCTCGGGGTCTCGACACGAGGGCGCTCGGCGGCCTCCGGGTGGCCGCGATCGGTCCCGGCACCAGTTCGGCGCTCGACGCCCGGGGTGTGCGTCCCGACCTCGTCCCGGAGCGGTTCGTGGCCGAGTCGCTGCTGGAAGCGTTCCCGGCACCCGAGTCGCCCGGGGAGCGGGTCCTGCTCGCGCGGGCCGAGACCGCCCGTGACGTGCTCCCCGACGGGTTGGCCGAACGCGGCTACCTCGTCGACGTCCTCCCGGTGTACCGGACCGTCCGGGCCGAACCCGACCCAACCGAGCTCGCACTGGTGCGCGATGGAGCGGTCGACGCGTGGACCTTCACGTCGTCGTCGACGGTGCGGAACTTCGTCGAGACGGTCGGCACGCTGCCCGCACCGTTGCCGCCGGTCGTCTCCATCGGCCCCGTCACGTCGGCGACGGCACACGAGCTCGGGCTCACCGTCACCGCCGAGGCGAGCGTCCACACGATCGACGGCCTCGTGGCCACCCTCGTGGAGACCCTCGGCACACCGCGCACCTAGCATTGCTCCATGCCGTTCCCCGCGCAGCGACCCCGGCGTCTCCGGCGGACGACGGCGTTCCGTCGGCTCGTCGCCGAGGCCGGCGTGTCCGTCGACGACCTCGTGGCGCCACTGTTCATCAAGGAGGGCATCGACGCCCCCGAGCCGGTTCCGTCGATGCCGGGCGTCGTGCAGCACACGCAGGAGAGCCTCCGCAAGGAGGTGCGCGCGCTCAGCGGCCTCGGGATCCCCGCGGTGATCCTCTTCGGGGTTCCCGCAGTCAAGGACGCGCGGGGCTCGGCCGCCGACGCGGCCGACGGTGTCGTCCAGGTCGCGTTGCGTTCCCTCCGTGAGGAGGTCGGCGACGACCTCGTGCTCATGGCCGATACCTGCCTCGACGAGTACACCGACCACGGGCACTGCGGGATCGTCGACGACCACGGCGACGTGGTGAACGACGCCACGCTCGAGCGCTACGCGTCGATCGCGGTCGCGCAGGGAGACGCCGGCGCCGACGTGGTCGCTCCGTCGGGGATGATGGACGGGCAGGTCGGCGCGATCCGCGCGTCGCTCGACGACGCCGGGCGCGGCGACACCGCGATCCTCGCCTACTCGGCGAAGTACGCCTCGGCGCTCTACGGCCCGTTCCGCGACGCCGCCGAGTGCGCGCCCCAGCACGGCGACCGGCACGGGTACCAGATGGACCCGCGGAACCGGCGCGAGGCGATCGCCGAGGCGATCCTCGATGTCGACGAGGGTGCCGACATGGTGATGGTGAAGCCGGCCCTCGCCTACCTCGACGTGATCGCCGACCTGCGCGCCGTGGTCGACGTCCCCCTCGCGGCGTACCACGTGAGTGGCGAGTACGCGATGGTGAAGGCCGCCGCGGCGAACGGTTGGATCGACGGCGAAGCCGTCGCGCTCGAGCACCTGACGGCGGTGAAGCGTGCGGGCGCCGACTTCGTGCTCACCTACTTCGCACGCGAGGTCGCCGAGCGCCTCCAGTGACGGCGGGTGCGGGTCCGTCGGAGCTGCACGCGCGCGCCCTCGCCCGGATCCCGGGCGGCGTCTCGTCGCCGGTTCGCTCGTTCTCCTCGGTGGGTGGCGACCCGTTCTTCGTCGCACGCGCCGAGGGATCGCGCCTCGTCGACACCGACGGCAACGAGTACATCGACTACGTGCAGTCCTGGGGCGCCTCGATCCTCGGGCACGCGCACCCCAAGGTCGTCGAGGCGGTCCGCGCCGCAGCAGGGCGTGGCACCTCCTACGGTGCACCCACGGCGGGGGAGGTCGAGCTGGCCGAGGTGCTGGCGGACCGCGTGCCGTCGGTCGACAAGGTCCGGCTGGTGTCGTCGGGCACCGAGGCGGCGATGACTGCCGTCAGGCTCGCCCGAGGCGCCACGGGACGCACCAAGGTCGTGAAGTTCGCGGGCTGCTACCACGGCCACCTCGACGCACTGCTCGTGAGCGCGGGGAGTGGGGTCGCCACGCTCGGGCTCC
Organism: Acidimicrobiia bacterium; assembly: GCA_046598115.1. Taxonomy (GTDB): domain Bacteria; phylum Actinomycetota; class Acidimicrobiia; order IMCC26256; family PALSA-555; genus DASUAO01. The sequence goes on from JBKJJI010000406.1 coordinate 15,096, forward strand.
CCGGTTCCGCCGGTGTGACCCCCGGTGCGGTGCAGGACACCGTCGTCGTCCCCTACAACGACGTCGCGGCCTTCGACGCCGCGCTCGAGGTCCACGGTGACGACCTCGCCGCCGTCCTCGTGGAGCCCGTCGCCGCGAACATGGGGCTCGTCCCTCCCGACGACGGCTTCCTCGACCACCTCCGTGCGTCGTGCTCGGCGCACGGCGCCCTGCTCGTCTTCGACGAGGTCATCACCGGGTTCCGTGTCGGGCTCCAGGGCGCGCAGGGCCGGTACTCGATCACCCCGGACCTCTCGATCTTCGGGAAGGTCGTGGGCGGTGGGCTCCCGCTCGCCGCGGTCGGCGGGCCTGCCGCGGTCATGGACGAGCTCGCCCCGCTCGGCGCCGTCTACCAGGCCGGCACGCTCTCCGGGAACCCGCTCGCGACCGCGGCGGGGCTCGCGGTGCTCGCCGAGCTCGACGCGGCGTCCTACGACGCACTCGAGACGACTGCGACCCGCCTGGTCGACGGCCTCGCCGCGGCGGCCGCCGCAGCCGGGATCGTGCTGCAGACCCCGCGGGCATGGACCATCGGCGGGCTGTTCTTCGCCGAACGCCCGGTGCACCGCTACGCCGACGCGCAGCAGGGCGACGCCGAGCGGTACGCCAGGTTCTTCCACGGGATGCTCGAACGTGGCGTGTTCTTCGCCCCGAGTGCGTTCGAGTCGATGTTCCCGAGCCTCGCCCACACTGACGCCGACGTCGACCGCACCCTCGACGCCGCCTCCGAGGTCTTCGCGACGCTGGGCACCTAGTCCGTTCTCGTGACGGAATCGGCCCCTCGACATCTTCTCGTGACGGAAGTGGCCCCCATGGGGGCGCGAGGCGTCACCGAATAGGTCGAAAGACAGCCGGATCGGGCCCGTCAGTCCAACGCGAGCAGGCGGGTGATCTGGCCGGCCCACGAGGTCGCGTCGAATCCCCCGGCCATGACGGCCGCGTCGACCTCGGCGACCGCGGGATGCGAGCCCAGCACCGCGGCGAGCTGGAACGCGGTGCGCGGGCTCCCGTGCATCCCCGGCTCGCCGTCGATGCCTGCCACGCAGAGCCAGCGGCCGGGCTCGCTCCAGGCCAGGTGCAGGCCGTCACCGAGGCGCTCGACGCCCGCGACGCCGGGAACACCGTCGAGCAGCGCTACGGGGTCGGCATCCTCCCCGTAGACGAGCGCCGCCGTGCCCTCGGGGATCCATTGCAGCCCGCTCCCGGCAAGGTGCAGACCGAGGTCGACGGGGTCGAGGTCGTCGAGCGTCTCCATCGAGTGGTCGCTCACGACGATCGTCACCGTGGGGTCGTCGCGACGCTCGATCGCAGCGCGGATCGGGACGAGCCGCGCGTCCGTGGCGCGGTAGACGTCGAGGGCGGCCGCCGATTCGGGGCCGTGGACGTGGCCGGCGGTGTCGGGCTCGTTGAGGTGCGCGACCACGAGGGGCGCGTCGCTCGCGAGCTCGGCGAGGATGATTGGCAAGGTCTCGTCGTCGGCGAGGTATCCGTGGGCGTCGGTCGCGGCGCCGTCGGGCACCTGCCCGTCGGGCGGCCAGTGCCGCGTGGCGCTGGCGCCGCCCATCACGCCCACGAGCTCTTGGTCGCCGACGACGAGCGTGCTCGTGAGCCCGGCGGCGGTTGCGGCGTCGAAGATGGTCGGGACCGCGGGACCGACGCGGCTGGCCGGGCGGACCCGGCCGTCGGCACACCGCACGTGGTTCCCCACGATGCCGTGGGCGACGGGAGCGACGCCGGTGACGAACGTGGCGTGATTGGGATAGGTGGCCGCCGGCATCACCGCAGCCACGGTGCGGGGCTCGGTGCCCGAGGCGGCGCACCAGTCGAGCAAGTGGGGCGTGACGTTCGGACCGACTGCGGTGACGGGGAGTCCGTCGAGGATCAGGAAGACGACACGGGGCCGGGCGTGGGGCCCCGCCTCGGGAGCGCTACTCAGCGGGAGCCTGCTCCCGGCGTCGGCGGACCCGGTCCATGGAGAACAGCGAGCCCCAGATGATCATCACCATGACGGCCATGAGCACGAAGGCGAGCCCCCCGGAGCCGTCGCCCTTCTGCCCGGCGTCGACGAGCTGCTGGGCACCGGCCGGGGTCGCGAGGGCAACGCCGGTGGAGATGGTGGCGACGCCGGCGAGGGCGAGGAGACGCAGGGCGCGGCGGATCGTGTGCATCAGGATGCTCCCTCAGGCGTTCGCGGGTTCGGGGGTGGCGTCGGCGTCGGCTTCGGCGGGGCCGACGTCGTCGGAAGCGCCGCCTTCTGCACGCCGCTTCGCTTCCGCTGCGTCCTTCTCCCGCCAGTGCAGGCCGAGCAGGCCGAGGGCGAAGAGGAGGATGGAGGAACCGAGCGCCACCGTCGGCGGGACGCGCAGGGACCCGAGGTCGCGCTGGAGCACCACGAACCCGCTCTGGTCGGACGACTGCTTGCACTCGGGGGGCGGGGGGGCGGTCCCGAAGACGTTGGTGGGTGTCACGACCTCGCAGAACTGCACCACCGCATAGAGCGGCGTGTGGGTGAGCTCACCCTCGAGCGGGTTGGGCTCGCTCCCGCCGATCTCGTAGGTCGCGAGCGTCTTGTAGTCGGTCACCTCAGGGAAGCGGGCGAACTCCTGCTCGATGATCTCTGCGGCGTTCGGGAGGGCCTGCACGGTCACGAGGTTCTCGTCGACCGCGGCCTTCACGTTGGCGGCCTCGATCTCGTCGACCTTGCGGCCGACGTCGACGATGTCGCGGATCTCGGTGGTCTGGGCGAGCGACGGGTCCTCGACGACCTCGAGGACCTCCCACCCCGCGATGCGGCCCTTGAGCGTGTTGAGTGGCGATGCGGTCGTGAGCCACAGGCCCGAGAGCAGGACCATGAACCCCGAGAGGGCCGTGAAGGTGATCAGCAGCGCGAGGCGCCCACCCACGTTGGTGCCGAGGAGCAGGTAGATCGAACCGACGAACAGCAACGTCGCGAACACGACGACGAGGATCCCGAGGATCGTCGGGTACCAGATGGTCCGCTCGACGATCTCGCTGGCGAGGACGGGCAGGCTCACGTGCTTCGGTCCTTTCCCGGCTTAGAGGTTGCGCTCGTACTCGACGATCTTGTTGATCTGATCATCGGTGAGCTGGCGGGCGAAGTGCGGCATGCGACCGGAGGAGATCCCCCGGATGCCGTACTGCTGGTTGGGAGGTGCGCCGAGCGCGACCCAGGAGAACTGCTGCTGCTTCCCGGCGCGGCCGGGGAACTGGAGCAGGGTCGAGCCGTCGCGCAGGTTCGGGCCGTACGCGCCGCTGCCCTGGTCCGGGAGCGGGGGGAGGTCGAGGTTCGTCGGGTCGTCGTACGACCAGCCCTTGGTGTGGCAGCGGGCGCAGTTGAGGCGGAAGAGGATCGCGCCCTCGGAGAGGCCCTCGACCTCCGCGGCATACGCCTCGGCCGCTTCGAGCGTCGCGGTGGCGTCGTCGTGCTCGATCTGGAGCTCTTTGAGGACCGCGGGGGTCGTCGTCCGGTCGGCCTGCGCCGCGGTGAGCTTCTCGGTCGAGGCCGCGAGCGCCTTCTTGGTCAGATCGACGAGGTCCGACCCTCCGACCCGGTACTCGTTCACCGCTTCCTTCGAGATCGCGGTGGCCTCCTGCGAGGAGATCTGGATGCTCTCGAGGTAGTTGACGAGGTCGTTGATGCTCTGCTCGTTGAGCACGCCCTTGCCGCTGATCACGCCCCAGGCCGGCATGGGGGTGCCGGGCCGGCCGTAGTTGAGGATCTGCGTGACCTCGTCGCGGTCGAAGCGGAGCAGCGCGGTGTTGAGGGGCGGCGCGGTCCACGCGACCTGCTTCGGGAGGCACTCGGGGACGTCCTCGTTGCCCTTGTTCTCCTCCACGAGGCACTTGTCGGCCTCGGGCTGGAGCACGAACGGTGCGACGCCGCCCTCACCCTGGACGCCGTGGCAGTCCGCGCAGAGCAGGGAGACCTCGGCGTTGTACGCGGGGCTCGCCTTGCCGGCGAACAGCACCGAGCCCTGCTCCTCCGAGCGATCGAGGAAGCCCTCGGCCATCGCGACCTGCCGGGTGGGCTCGAGCAGGAAGTAGACGGGGAGCGACACCGCGAAGATGAGTACGAAGACGAGCGACCATCCGAGCGCCCGCTCGAGCCGGCGGCCCTCGAGGCCGTCGTCGTCGAGGAACGGCGTCAGGTTCGCCGGCGTGGTCTCGGCGTTGCGCTTGAGGCTCACGACGCGCCAGGCGATGACCCCCACGATGACGAGGAGGGCCAGGGCGTTCAGCACGATCAACGTCAGACGGAAGCTCACGGACGCGTTGCTCCTGCATTCTCGAGGCGGGCGAAGAGTGCTTCGGCGGACGAATCGCCGGGAACGCGGGACGGGTCAGACACAGGGCGCGCCTTCCTGGCCCTGCCCGGTGGTGTCGGTGCCGATCGACGGCCCCTGGATGAGGGTCGACTGGTCGACGACGATCGATCCGCCCGACACCGACATGCCGTAGCGGTCCATGCCGCGGGGCGCGGGGCCACCGGTCTTCTCGCCGACCCGGTTGTACTTCGAGCCGTGGCACGGGCACTCGAACCACTGCGACGTGTGGCACCACGGCACCCGGCATCCGAGGTGCGGGCACTTCTGCGACAGGGCGACGTAGCCCTGGGCCATGCCGGCAGCGACGGGCGGCGCGTAGACCTGCTCGGCCTTCTTCACGTCGGCCTTGGGGTAGGGCTGGATGTAGAGCTTCGCCGAGGCGTTGTAGTAGGGGACCTTCTTCTGGAGCTCGGCCTGGATGGTGTCGACGGTGCCGACGTTGACCTGCGCACCGGACCCGCCCGCGCTCGACGGCCAGACGAACGCGAGCGCCGCACCGCCGAACCCGCCGACGGCGAGACCCAGGCCGCTGAGGATCCCCCGGTTGAAGAACATGCGCCGGGTGACGCCGAGCTCTTCTTCGTCGATGGGCTCGTAGCGGACCGGCGAGCGGTCACCGGCGGGGACAGGGAGGCCCCCGCCTCCCTCGATCGCGCGGCGCGAGTCGTCGGCGCGGGCCCGGGCCTCGTCGTCGGTCAGCGCCACTTCGCCCGCCGCGTCGGCGACGGATGCCGCACCCGCGGACGCGTCGGCCTGACGGGTCTCCCGGCTCAGTCGGCCGGTCCCGGCGCGGCGCTTCGCGGTGCCGAGGAGGACGACCCCGGCCGCGACGAAGAGGGCGACGATGCCGATCACGATCAGTGCCACGTCTGCTCCTTACAGCTCGAAGAAGACCCCGTCGTTCCACGGGAACACGAAGTTGAACCCCGGTCCGCGGAAGAAGGAGCCGATCATGGTGAGGACTGCCCACATCATGATGAACATGGTGAAGATCGCGATCGCGAACTTCCGGTCGGTGGGCTTCACCGAGGCGGTCTTGTCGATGAAGGGGGCGCACGCGAGGAGCCCGAGCGCGACACCCGGGATGGTCACACCGGCGACCATCGGGTGGAACATCGTGAGGAGCTCCTGGAGGCCGAGAAAGAACCACGGCGCCTTCGACGGGTTCGGCGTGCGGTTGAAGTCGGCGAGCTCGAGCAGTGGCGCGCGCACGAGGGCCGAGAAGACCGTGACCGCGGCGGTGAGGATCAGCATCGACGCCAGCTCGATCACGAGCAGGTGGGGCCAGACGTGCACCTTGTCCTGCGCGTCGGCGCGCGTCTGCTGGATCGATCCCGACTTGACGACGGTGAGGAGGCGCTGGGTGTGGCCCCCGGGACCCGTCGCGCCGGGCGTCGGGGGCGCCGCGACCGCGGTCGCCGTGCCGCCGCCACCGCTGGTTGCCGCCCCGGCGTCGCCACCGCCCGCGAGCGCGGCCTTGCGCTTGCGCGAGCGCTCGAGGAGGTGGGCGGGAACGCCACCGACGTCGCCGCCACCTTCTTCACCTGCGCCATCGCCGTCCCCGGAATCGCCGTCCCCGGAATCGCCGTTGCCGCCCGCGTCGCCGCCGCCACCG